>NZ_JADGDZ010000013.1:0-17559 GCF_016744625.1 Winogradskyella sp. | reverse complement strand
ACTTTTGGAACACCTCCTGTTGCCGAAAATATTTGGATTAACGAAATTAAGTACGATGATTTTGGTGCTGATGTAGATGATACTATTGAAGTGGCTGGTAAAGCTGGTATTGATTTAAGTGTCTATTCAATAGTGCTCTATAATGGTAGTAATGGTGCTGTGTACAATACAACTGTGCTTTCTGGTTCTATTGACGATGAACAAAATGGGTATGGTGCTGTAGCCTTTAACTTTGGTGCCATACAAAATGGGCCTGATGCTATTGCTCTTGTTGGTCCTTCTAACAATGTTGTTCAGTTTTTGAGTTACGAAGGTATCTTTATGGCTACTGATGGACCCGCTAACGGAATGGTTTCGGAAGACTTTGGGTTTTCTGGTTCTAGTTCTTCTAGTGGACTATCTATTCAGCTTCAAGGAACAGGAACTGAATATTCTGACTTCATTTGGGTAGAAGAGGTAACACAAAGTTATAATATTATTAATCCTAATCAAACATTTTCAACTTTGACTATTACAGATAATAACTTAGAGAATATCAAGTTATTTCCTAACCCTACAAAGCAATTAATAAACCTAAAGGCAGATTACATTTTAAATTACAAGGTTTTTAATAATCTCGGGCAATTAGTAAAAAAAGGTGAATTGAATATCGGTGGGAACGCTATAGATCTTTCTAATCAAAATGCAGGATTGTATTTTATACAATTATCCAATAGAAATAAAAGTACGGTTAAAAAAATATTTAAAATTTAATAATGAATATGTTGATTGTATAGCATTAGAACAAATCGTCTAATATTATTCTAGTCGCATTCACTAAAGAAAATGATACGTTCACTAAAAAAAACAGATTTCTAAATGAGTACCATCTAACTTTACAAAGCTATTAATCTAGTTATTTAGATTATAACATAAAGTTAAAAAGTCGCTGTAGGGAGCGACTTTTTTCTTTTTTTAAAACCACTTAATTGTCAGTCTCGCCAACTTTTCTTTTAACTCAGTATATGGTGGAAACAAAAACTCAGTAACACCAAAGGTATGTTGTTTTACCACAGCACGCTTATTACTAAACGCCTGGAAACCAAAAAGCCCATGACTTTTACCAATACCACTATTATTTGTACCACCAAAAGGTAGATTGTGATTTGCATAATGAATCACGTTGTTATTTATACAAGTTCCTCCTGCTCTTGTATTCTGTATTACCTTTTTAGTATTGGCTTTACTTTTACTATATACATATAATGCTAAAGGTCGTTCTTTAGCGTTGATATACTCTATTGCATCATCTAACGTATTATAAGTCACTATAGGTAAAATAGGTCCAAAAATTTCGTCTTGTAGTAAAGAAGCCTCATCTTTTAAATTAGATACAATAGTTGGAGCTATATATTTTGAATCTGAATCTCGTTGTCCTCCTACTTCAATTGTGGCATTAAGGCTTTCTGCATTTTTAATATGATTTGATAAACGTTCAAAATGTTTGTTAGTCACTATTCTGGCATAAGATTTTGAACTTTTGGGGTTTTCTGAATAGAAATATTTCATCAACTTTTTACAAGCTTCAATAAATTCAGTTTTTATACTTTCATCTATAAGCACATAATCTGGTGCTACACATATTTGACCAGCATTAAGATATTTTCCCCATATAATTTTTTTGGCTGCCTTTTCAATATTTGCTGTTTTATCAATAATGGTTGGCGACTTACCACCAAGCTCTAATGTAACCGAAGTTAAATGCTTTGCTGCAGCAGACATAACAATCTTACCAACATTTGGTGAACCTGTAAAGAAAATATGATTAAAAGGTAATTTTAATAACTGAGTTGAAACTTCTACTTCACCTTCTACGAGTGCAACCTCATCTTCTGTAAACACATCTGCTACAATTTTAGACATTAACGCAGATGAATGTGGTGTCATCTCGGATGGTTTAATAATTACAGTATTACCAGATGCTATAGCAGATACTAAAGGCCCAAATGTAAGATTGAATGGAAAGTTCCATGGAGAAATAATTAAACACACACCTTTAGGTTCATATATATAGTAAGAACTAGCTCCTAACATAGAGAGTGGTGTTTTTACTTTTTGCTTGCGCATCCACTTATGTAAATAAGCTTTAGCAAACTTAATATCCCCAACAATTTGATAAATTTCAGATAGCTCCGATTCAACTTTAGGTTTACCTAGGTCTTTATATAAGGCATCTTGTATTTGCGCTCTATAGGTCATTTCTATAGCCCGTTGAAGTGCATTTAACCTTTTAACCCTCTGACTGTAAGTTCTTTGCGCGATTTCGTATTGGTGCATTTTCTGCTTAGAAAACAGCTGAAAATACGGGTTATCTTTAAAATCTGTCATTTAACTATACTATGTTTACTGGGCTACAAGCCATTTTTGTGTATTTCGTCGGCATATTATACTTTCAATTACCGTTAATCCTCAACTTCTTTAAATTCATCTATAAAATCATTGATTTTAAAGGACTACAAGCCCATTTTGTGTAGTTCGTCGATGTTTTTTACGAACGATTGTCAGTTATCTATTTATCGCCTTGTTTCATCTAAAAATTTGCTACACTACTCAATATGTTATGTTTCTTTGACTCGAAGTTAAAACAAATATAGCTTCAAACAATTATGAAAAACGCTTTAATCTTTATATTATTCTTAACACTATCTCTAACAGGATTCGCTCAGCAAAATCTTGCAGTTAATAATACTGAACTTGTTGAAACTGTTAAGTTAGAAGTAAAGAAAGTAAGTGTTTCTGCTAAGACTAAAGCTAAGGTTTTAAAAATCAACCGTAAGAAGAGTAACGAAATTATCAGTATCAAGGCTTATAGAAAGAGTTTACAGATTAAAGTAAAAACTAAGAAGCTTTGTTAATAAAATATTAATGTGCTATTAATCATTTAAAAGAGCCGAAACATATGTTTCGGCCCTTTTTTTATATCATTTTTTAGTCTACCAAATTCAGTTCACCTCTAGATTCTTTCTCCTTTAGTTCTTTTACCAAATCTAAAGCATCTGGTATCACATCACTACATAATATAATCAGTGATCCTTTAACTGCATTCTTAACAGCAAATTTAATGGCCTCACTTTCTGAAGGTATAATTGTAGTTTTCTTATTAGGATCTTTCATTTTTATACCATCATTAAGCATCTTAATAAGTTCTTCCTCTGTTTTTCCACGTAAGCGTTTATCTTGACGGATAATAATTTCATCAAACATTTCCGCAGCAATGCCTCCCATTTCATTATTGTCTTCAACACGTCTATCACCAATTCCAGCAATAATTCCAACTTTTACAGTAGCATCTAGTTCTTCAACAAAATTTTGAAGTGCTCGCATTCCGGCAGGATTGTGTGCATAATCTAAAAGAATACTAAAGTTATTAAATTTAAATAAATTTAAACGGCCTGGTGTTAGGGTAGCAGAAGGAATAAAAGTCTCTAAACCTGCTTTCATATCTTCTATACTTATACCTTGTACATGCGCAGCAAGAACAGCAGCCAATACATTCTGAATCATAAATTTCGCTTTTCCTCCATAGGTTAAAGGGATATTTTCAGCTTTCATTAAACGCATTTTCCACTCTCCTCTACAAATCGTAACATAACCATTTTCATAAACCGCAGTAATACCATTAAGGCGCTGTAATGCTTTAACATGAGGGTTATTTTCGTCCATAGAAAATAGGGCCACATTACAATCTAAATTACGACGCATATCATATACCAAATCATCATCTGCATTTAATATCGCATAACCATCTGGTAAAACAGTTTCTGGAACAACTGCTTTTACTTTAGCTAATTGCTCAATAGTATGTATCCCTTTTAGTCCTAAATGATCCGCAGCAACATTAGTTACTACAGCGACATCACATTTTTTAAATCCTAAACCAGCTCTTAACAATCCACCTCGAGCACATTCTAAAACAGCAAAATTTACAGTTGGGTCTTTAAGGACAAACTCTGAACTTGCAGGACCTGTACAATCACCTGTCATTAATAATCTGTTCTGTATATAAACTCCATCACTAGTTGTATAACCAACACGATAACCATTCATTTTAGCAATATGAGCAATTAATCTAGTTGTCGTAGTTTTTCCATTTGTCCCAGAAGTGGCTATTATAGGAATGCGTCCTGTATCTCCTTTTTGTGGGAACAATTTATCGATTACCGGAGCCGCAACATTTCGAGGTAAACCTGTTGTTGGTGCTAAATGCATTCTAAATCCTGGACCTGCATTAACTTCTAATACTGCTCCACCTGTTTCTGATAATGGTTTAGAAATATCTGTAGTCATAATATCTATACCACAAATATCCAAATCTATAATTTTAGAGATGCGTTCAGCCATACTTACATTTGCAGGATGTATAATATCTGTGATATCTTCAGCCGTACCTCCAGTACTTAAGTTAGCCGTATCTTTTAAAATTAATCGCTCTCCTTTAGTAATTACAGATTCTAATGTATAACCAGCATCCTTTATAATCGTTTGAGTTAACTCGTTTGTTGTGATTTTAGTTAACACATTCTCATGTCCAAAACCACGACGAGGATCACTATTTACTTTATCTATCAGTTCTTGTACTGTGGATTTCCCATCACCTATAACATGAGCTGGAGTTCTTATAGCACCAGCTACCAATACATTATTAATAACTAACAATCTATAATCTTCTCCTGTAATAAATTTTTCTACAATAATGGCACCACTACGTGAACTCTCTTTGGCATGATGAAATGCTACTAATGCATCTTCATAATTTTGTATATCTACTGTAATTCCACGACCATGATTCCCGTCAATTGGTTTAATTACTAGAGGAAATCCCACATATCTACATGCCTCCTCTAAACTCCGTTCACGACGAATAATATCACCTTTAGGAACTTCAACTTCCGCTTGCTCTAACAAATATTTTGTATCCTCTTTATCACACGCTAACTCAACTCCAATACTACTTGTTTCACTTGTTACTGTAGCCTGAATTCGTTTTTGATTAGCACCATATCCTAATTGACATAGCGAATATTTATTAAGTCTAATCCACGGAATACCTCTTGCTTCTGCCTCAGCAACAATAGAACCTGTACTTGGTCCTAAGCGATCTGCTTCTCTCAATTCTCTCATTTCCTGAATATCTTCAGACATATCATAATCTTCACCGACTATTAAAGCTTCACATATTCTTACTGCTGCTTTAGCCGCATAACGTCCAACGGATTCTTCCATATATGAAAACACCACATTATAAACACCTTCTTCTCCATAACCACGCGTTCTACCAAAACCAGTATCCATCCCAGCTAAGGTTTGAATTTCTAATGCAATATGCTCAATAATATGTCCCATCCAAGTGCCTTCATCTACACGCATAAAAAAGCCACCTTCGCAGCCTTCTGAGCAACGATGAGAATACATACTTGGAAACATTGCTTTTAATCGCTCTGGAAACCCTTCAATTTTATTAGAGGGTAACTCCTCCATTTCTTGAAGGTCTAAAACCATTACAATTAACTTATGTCTTCGTACTGACCAATAATTTGGTCCTCGCATTGCATTAATACTTCTTATATCCATTATGGTTGGTTTTTATTAGTGAAAGATTATAAATATAGCATTTTTCAATAGAAAATTTGGCTTATTTTTACGCAATATTTTAGACTAAAATTATGCAGAAGATAAAGGGAACGTTAATACCTATTGGAGGAAATGAAGATAAAGGTCTTGAGACAGATGAAATGTACACGCTTGAATTTATAGAGGAAGGGATCTTATATCATGTCGTTAAAGAAGCTGGAGGTATTGATTCTAATATTGTTGTCATTCCTACTGCATCAAGTATTCCTATTGAAGTTGGTGAAAATTATTTAACCGCATTTTCGACTTTGGGTTGTGAAAATGTTGAAGTTTTAGATATTCGATCTAAAGACGATTCTGAAACTGAACACGCTATTAATCTCATAAAAAATGCAAATTGTGTAATGTTTTCTGGTGGTGATCAATCTAAAATTACTGATAAGATTGGAGGAACTACAATTCATAATATCTTAACTGAACGCTATAAAACTGAAAAAGGTTTTGTAATTGCTGGCACTAGCGCTGGTGCAATGGCTATGGCAAACGAAATGATTGCTGGAGGAAGCGCTTCTGAATCATTTATTAAAGGTGCTGTGAATATGTATAAAGGCTTAGGGTTAATCCCTGAATTAATTATAGACACACATTTTATCCGTCGTGGTCGTTTTGGAAGACAATCTGAAGCTGTTGCAAAATTTCCTAATCTAATAGGAATTGGATTAGCAGAAGATACAGGTATGATTATTAAAAACGGAAACGACTGTACTGTGATTGGCTCTGGAATGGTGATTGTTTTTGATGGTGATACACTCACTCACAATAATGAGAAAATACTAGAAGAAGGTACACCAATGACTATGGCTAATCTTACAATTCATGTACTATCTAATGGTGATCGGTATGATATTAAGAGTAGAACAGTTTCTGTTTTACCAATTGAAGCACCTTTTATTTAAGCATTAACTCCATTTCATATTGATTCACAGTATTTTTTAACCCAGCAGATTCTACAGCTTTAATTTTACTTATTAATCTATCGTCAATATTATTGATTCTAATGTCTTTTTTGATAGATTGAATTACTGAAAATAAGGTGTTCCAATTAGACGTTGAATTTTCTAAGACTTCAAACTGAACGATGTATCCAGTATCTAGATTAATTACAAAATAAGCTTCAATATTATCATTTTCTAAAACCTGATAATAATTAAATTCCCCTTTTGCTATACTTTTAGTTTGATTATCCCAAGAATAGAACTCTTGATTAGGCAATGCATTCCAATTCATAATATCAAAAGTAACTTCCCTTACTTTAAAATTAGTTAATGATTCTTGAGAAATTGCACCTTTAAAACATTGATAATGCTTACACTTTTTAAATCCTATACCTTCATAAGATTTAATGGCTTTTACATTTTCAGTAATAACTTCTAGCTGACATTTTGTAATACCATGTTTTATCAAATCAGGAATTGCATAATCGTAAATAGTCTTTACAATTCTTTGTCCTCTATAATCAGGAATCACTCCTGTACCAGAATTATAAGCGATTAACTCTCCTTGACGTTCATCAACTGCATTAATAATAAAACCTACTAAGATATCATCATCAAACATACCGTATGACAAATCAAATTTTACTCCAGCAGCTTTCCAACGTTGTTTATAGAAGTTATGATCTGTTGGCATTTTTACAAAGTAATTTTCGAATGCAGATAAAAAGCACTCCATAATGGTTTTAAAATCCGTATCTCCTAAATGCCTAACAATCATTATTTGTAAATTGAAATTTCTTCTTTACCACCAGAAGACTTACTTGCTCTGTACATCCCTTCTGTATTAAAAGGCATTGCAATATGTCCCTGAGTATCAACCGCAATTAAACCGCCATCTCCTCCTATTTCTAAGATGCGTTTATTAATAACCTCTTCCGAAGCTTCATTAAGGCTCATTTCCTTATGCTCCATTAAACATGCTACATCATAAGCCACAACACCTCTTATAAAAAACTCACCGCTTCCTGTACAACTAATTGCGCAAGTTTTATTGTTAGCATAATTACCAGCACCAATCATTGGAGAATCACCTACGCGTCCCCATTTTTTATTAGTCATGCCACCTGTAGAAGTTGCTGCTGCTATATTACCATCTTGATCACAGGCCACAGCGCCTACAGTACCAAATTTTGAATCCTTTTTTGTAGAATGATCTAATTGAAAACTATCAGTATCTTTTATTTCTAGCCATTGTTTATGTCTAAACTCGTCATAAAAATAGGAAGGGTCTTCTAATTTGTAATCAAGCTCTTTAGCAAACTCCATCGCTCCTTCTCCAGCCAAAAAAACATGCTCACTTTTTTCCATTACATCACGAGCTAGAGTAACAGGATTTTTAATTCCTGTAATTAAACTCACTCCTCCTGCATTAAGTGTTCTTCCGTCCATAATGCTGGCATCCATTTCGTGAGATTCGGTTGCTGTAAATACGGAACCTTTTCCAGCATTAAATAATGGAGAATCTTCTAATAATCTTACAGATTCTTCGACGGCTTCAACGGCAGTTTTTCCATTTTCCAAAACTTTATATCCAGCATCTAAAGCCAACTTTAATGCAGATTTATATTGAGCTTCTAACTCAGAAGTCATCATGCCTTTTACCAAAGTACCTGCTCCACCATGTATGGCTATTGAGAATGTTTTCATCAGTTTTCATTATCTTTAAACAAAAATGAAAAAAAAAATCTGCTTTCTTATCTTAATTTCATTTTGTTATTCAAGTTTTTCACAAATTCAATTAGATAATACTTTAATTACAGAACGTGTCGTTGCATCAAATTTAGATGTGCCTTGGGATATGGTTTACAGTAATGATGGTTGGATTTGGTTTACCGAATTATCAGGAAAAATAAGCCGTGTCAATCCAGACACAAATGTGTTTGAGTTAATTTACACTGTTCCAGATGTTCAAGTATTTGGCTTTAGTGCAGGAATGCATTCTATCGTACTTCATCCTAATTTCCCAGCAACTCCTTATCTATTTGTACACTATACTAATACCTCTACAACTTCAAAACTAGTACGCTATACATATGGCATTAACAGTAATACGTTATCTAGTCCATTAACTATTATCGACAATATTCCCGGAGATGTATCGCACAATGGTTCAAGAATGTTAATTGAAAATGACAAATTATTTATCAGTATTGGTGATGGTTATGATAACCCTTCTTCAGCTCAAGACCTAAATACATTAAACGGAAATATTCTTCGATTGAATCTTGATGGTTCAGTTCCATCAGACAATCCAATATCTGGAACTTACATCTGGTCTTTTGGACATAGAAACCCACAAGGCTTATGTGTAGGTAATGGAAAAATTTACAGTTCAGAACACGGCACTTCAAATAACGATGAAATCAATATCATCGAGGAAAATAGAAATTTTGGATGGCCTAATGTTCAAGGGTTTTGTGATTTACCTTCTGAAACTGCATTTTGTAACAGCGAAAATGTTGCTGAACCTATATGGACTTGGACACCTGCAATAGCACCATGCGGAATGGATTATTTTAATCATCCTTCAATTCCAGAATGGCAAAACTCATTGTTGTTGGCTGTGTTGAAAGATAAAAAATTGATTCAATTACAGCTTAGTCCTGACGGAACATCCATAATAGAAGAAAATAGTTATCTCGTTAATACTTTAGGACGAATAAGAGATGTTTTGGTTTTACCAGATGGCCGAATTTATATTTGTACAACAAATAAAGATTTTGCTGGCTCGCCAAATACTGACGACGATAAAATAATAGAATTACAAAATGATGCCTTTTTAGGAATCGATGACTTTAGCAACCTATCTTTTAAACTATTTCCTAATCCTTCAAATGGCCGTTTTACAATTCATATAAATGAGCTTAGAGGTTCAAATTACACGTTTGAGATCATTTCAGTTAATGGAAGTAAGGTTTTAAAAGGTTCAATTGATAAAGATACAACAGAAGTAAATGCAAATACTCTTAATCCTGGAATGTATTTCTTGAAAATCAATAATTCTAACACATCCATTTATAAAAAAATCATAATTAAATAAAAATTGAATTTTTAAATCTTCTTATCAAAAGCATAACTTTTCGTAGCTTTGAGTTTCTTACAAATTCATTTCTATGTCAGACCAAAAACGCCTCTTTCTCGTTGATGCCTACGCTTTAATTTTTCGTGGCTATTACGCTTTTATAAAAAACCCAAGAATTAACTCTAAAGGTGAAGATACTTCTGCCATAATGGGTTTTATGAACTCATTATTAGATGTTATAAAACGTGAACGACCAGATCATTTAGCCGTGTGTTTTGATAAAGGAGGAAGTGCAGATCGCGTAGAAATGTACCAAGAATACAAAGCCAATAGAGATGAAACACCAGAAGGTATAAAAACAGCTGTACCTTATATCTATGAGATTTTAAAAGCCATGCATATTCCTATTATGGTGAAAGAAGGTTTTGAAGCAGATGATGTTATAGGAACACTTGCCAAAAAAGCAGAAAAAGAAGGCTATAAGACTTTTATGGTAACACCAGATAAAGATTTTGCACAATTAGTATCCGAAAATATCTTTATGTATCGTCCTGTTTTTGGAGGTGGTTACGAAACTTGGGGAATTCCAGAAGTACAGAAAAAATTTGAAGTTACAGATCCATTACAAGTCATTGACTTTTTGGGTATGATGGGAGATGCATCTGATAATATTCCAGGACTTCCAGGTGTTGGAGAAAAAACAGCTAAGAAATTTTTAGCGGCTTATGGTTCAATGGAAGGCTTACTTGCAAACACGCACGAGCTTAAAGGCAAAATGAAAGAGAAAGTTGAAGCCAATGGAGAACTCGGTTTGCTTTCTAAAAAACTAGCTACTATTATGCTCGATGTTCCTGTTGAGTTTGATGAAAAAGATTTTGAAATGTCTAAACCAGATATTCCTAAGGTAACAGAGATTTTTCAAAACTTAGAGTTTAGACGTTTAATTGACAATTTTAATAAAACATTTGCTGCTGAAGCAATTGAAGCGTCAACGCAAGCAACAGACAAAAAAGAAGCTCCAAAAACAACTCCAAAAGAAGAAAAATCTGCAGGAGCAGGTCAGTTCTCACTTTTTGGTGGAGCAGAACCTTCTGCCACAGAAACGACTTCTGAATTCACACGTAAAACGGCTGAAACTACATCACATTTTTATCAAAGTATCGCTTCTGGTATGGCAACCAAATTGTTTGTTAAAAACCTAATGAGTCAAACTTCTGTGTGTTTCGATACGGAAACAACAGGCTTAAATTCGTTAACAGCAGAATTAGTCGGAATCGCATTTTCTTGGGAAACTGGCAAAGGGTTTTATGTACCATTTCCAGAAGACAAAAGTGAAGCACAAGAATTAATAGAAGTTTTTAGACCCTTTTTTGAAAACGAAAACATAGAAAAAATTGGTCAGAATTTAAAATACGATATCAAAGTCTTAGCCAAATACAATATCAATGTTAAAGGCAAACTTTTCGATACCATGTTAGCGCATTATTTGATTAATCCAGATATGAGACATAATATGGATGTGCTAGCTGAAACCTACCTCAATTATACTCCTATTGCTATAACTGAATTGATTGGAAAAAAAGGAAAAAACCAACTCTCTATGCGAGAGGTACCTTTAGATAAGCAAACCGAATATGCAGTTGAAGATTCTGATATCACACTTCAGTTAAAAGAACATTTTCAAACGGAACTAGGTGAAGCTAATACCCAAAAATTGTTTAATGATATAGAAATTCCGCTAGTACGTGTTTTAGCAGCCATGGAATTAGAAGGAATTAATCTTGATAAAGATTTTCTAAACTCATTATCCGAAGATCTTAATACTGACATTTTAAGCCTCGAAAAAAGTATTTACGAAGCCGCAGGCGAAGAATTTAATATTGCGTCACCAAAGCAGTTAGGTATTATTCTTTTCGAAAAAATGAAATTGGTTGATAAACCAAAGAAAACTAAAACTGGTCAATATAAAACGGGAGAAGACATCTTATCTTACCTAGCAAAAGATCATGAAATTATTCAGCAAGTTTTAGATTATAGAGGACTGTCAAAACTTAAAAGTACTTATGTAGATGCTTTACCTCTTCAGGTTGATGAATCTACAGGAAGAGTACATACAGATTATATGCAAACGGTTGCAGCAACAGGTCGTTTAAGTAGTAACAATCCTAATTTACAGAATATTCCTATTCGTACCGAACGTGGTCGCCAAGTTAGAAAAGCGTTTGTACCACGTAATGAAGATTATACCTTATTAGCAGCCGATTATTCTCAAATAGAATTACGAATTATTGCTGCTTTGAGTGAAGAGGAAACTATGATTGAAGCTTTTAAGAATGGTGAAGATATTCATGCATCAACAGCGTCTAGAGTATTTAATGTGCCTTTAGATGAAGTGACACGAGAACAGCGTAGTAATGCAAAAACTGTCAATTTCGGAATTATATATGGTGTCTCTGCTTTTGGATTAAGTAACCAAACCGATTTGTCTCGTGGTGAAGCCAAAGAATTGATTGACACGTACTATGAAACCTATCCAAAACTAAAAGCTTATATGAGCAAGCAAGTCGATTTTGCTCGCGACAATGGTTATGTTAAAACCGTTTTAGACAGACGTCGTTACCTAAAAGATATTAATTCTAGAAACGCAGTTGTACGTGGTGCAGCAGAAAGAAATGCTGTAAACGCACCAATACAAGGTAGTGCAGCAGATATTATAAAAATTGCGATGATTAACATTTATGATAAACTTCAATCTGGAGATTACAAATCTAAAATGTTACTACAAGTCCATGATGAATTAGTTTTTGATGTATACAAACCAGAACTTGAAGACATGAAAACACTGATTAAAACCGAAATGGAAAACGCCTATAAACTAGAGGTTCCACTAGATGTAGATTTAGATATTGGTGATAATTGGTTAGAGGCGCATTAATTAGATATAATTAACGTCGTTTCTTCTTATTTCTCTTTTTGTTCTTAAACCTAACCTTATCCTCACTTTTACGCTGGTTAAAAGGTACTGCATCATTAAAGGTGTTTTTAGCATCACCATTGGGCTTGTTTTTTCGCCACTTTTCAGTTTTTTCGGGAAGTAGTACTTTTAATAAATCTTCGCGTCCGAGTTTATTCAACGTCTTTTTAATCCAAGCCTTATTTTCATCTTTATACCAGAAGAAAAAACGATGTTGTTCATCTTTTTCCTTTCGCGTGATTGGCGTGTTTACTTTTTTAAGCGTGTATGGATGGTAACCACTATAATAAATAACTGTGGCAACTGTCATTGGTGTTGGCGTAAAACCTTGTACTTGTTCTAACTGAAAACCCATATCTTTTGTTTCGGCAGCTAGATTTGCCATGTCCTCAACTTCGCAAGCAGGATGATTAGATATAAAGTATGGTATTAATTGAAGCTTCAAACCTTTCTTAATATTAATCTTATCAAAACGATCTTTAAACTTATGAAAGTATTTAAACGATGGTTTACGCATCAGTTTCAAAACAGGATCACTAGTATGTTCTGGAGCTACTTTAAGTCGTCCAGAAACATGCTTGGTCATTACTTCTTCAGTATAATCGTCTAACTCTTTTGGGTCCGCATTTTTATTAAACTCTGGCACCAACATATCGTGACGAATACCAGAACCAATAAATGACTTTTTAACTTTTGGGTGCTTATCAACTGCCTGATATAGTTCTGTTAATGGCTTATGCGATGTATCTAAATTACTACATATTACTGGCGAGATACAACTAGGTGCAACACACTTATCGCAAATAGATTGTACCTTACCTTTCATTTTATACATGTTGGCACTTGGACCTCCAATGTCTGATAAATAGCCTTTAAAATCTGGCATATTCGCAACAGTATCTACTTCTCGCAATACAGATTCCTGACTTCGAGATGCAATAAATTTTCCTTGATGTGCCGAAATGGTACAGAAACTACAACCACCAAAACAACCTCTGTGTATGTTAATGGAGAACTTAATCATTTCGTAAGCCGGAATTGGTCCACGCTTATTATATTTTGGATGTGGTAATCTTGTATAAGGCAACTCAAAAGACGCATCAATCTCGTCTTCTGTCATCGTTGGATAAGGCGGATTAATCATCAAAGTCTTATCTCCTACTTTCTGAAAAATTCGTCGCGCAGCTAATTTGTTAGATTCCTGTTCAATGGTTTTAAAGTTAGAAGCAAATTTTTTCTTATCCTTTAAACAAATTTGATGCGGAATAATTTCCACATCTTCCCAATTACTATTTTTTGGGACTTTAGCCTCTTTATCTAATAAAACAGCAGTCTGCTTAATTGTCGTAATGCTACTAAACGGAACACCTTTTTGTAACAAACGTACCACTTCGCGTAAAGGTTGTTCACCCATTCCGTATACCAACATATCTGCTTTAGAGGTTTCTAAAATAGTTGGCATTAATTTATCACTCCAATAATCATAATGCGTAACACGACGTAAAGACGCTTCGATACCACCAATTAAAACGGGAGTATCTGGCCATTTTTCTTTTAAAATTTTAGAATATACGGTTGTTGCATAATCAGGACGAAACCCAATATCACCATTTGGTGTATAAGCATCTTTATCACGCTTCTTTTTATTCGCATTATAATTGCTGATCATAGGATCCATACAACCTCCAGTAACTCCAAAAAACAATTTTGGAGCACCAAGTTTTACAAAATCCTGAAGATTATCTGTAACACTTGGTTGCGGAACAATTGCCACACGCAGTCCATAACTTTCTAAAATACGACCAATGACTGCAGGTCCAAACGATGGATGGTCTACATAAGCATCACCACTAAACAAGATAACATCTAGTGCTTCCCATCCGCGTATTTTAACCTCTTTGTTTGTGGTAGGTAACCAATCTGAAAGTTTTAATTCTTGCTTCACACTGCAAAAGTAGTTAAAATTGTGGCTTCTACAGTAGAATCCAATGATTGAGAGTCGTTGGCAGATTAATTTAAGGCAATATGATTTGTGAAACACAACGCCCTTTTTCTATCTCACAAAAAACTATAAATCGATAGCCTTTAAACTCTCAACACGATTTCTAACTAAGAAATCGTCAATAGTTTCAAAATGCTCAATCACACGTTTTTCTTTAAATTCGAATACTTTTTTAGACAGACCTTGTAGAAAATCTCTGTCGTGAGATACTAATATTAAGGTACCATCAAAATTTTGTAAGGCTTCTTTTAAAACATCTTTAGATTTTAAATCTAGGTGATTTGTCGGTTCATCTAGAATAAGCAAATTCACTGGCTCTAACAATAATTTCACCATAGCCAATCTGGTTTTTTCACCACCAGATAATACACTTACTTTTTTATCTATATCATCTCCTCTAAACATAAAACCACCCAATATATTTTTAATTTGGGTTCTTACATCTCCTTGAGCAACTTCATCTACAGTTTGAAATACCGTTAAACTTTCATCCAACAAAGCCGCTTGGTTTTGAGCAAAACAACCCACTTTTACATTGTGACCCAAAACGCAAGTTCCTTCTACTTCAATTTCACCTAGAATAGATTTTATCATAGTAGATTTACCTTCTCCATTTCTACCTACAAAACAAACCTTCTCACCTCTTGCAATAGACATATTTGCATCTTTAAACACTACGTGCTCTTCATAAGATTTAGAAACCTCTTTAACTGTTACAGGATAATTACCAGAGCGATTGGTTGGCGGAAAACGTAATTTTAAAGCAGATGTATCTACATCATCAATTTCTATGATTTGTAATTTTTCGAGCATACGCTCACGAGACGACACTTGGTTTGTTTTAGAATACGTGCCCTTAAAACGTTCAATAAACTGCATGTTATCTGTAATAAACTTTTGTTGCTCTTGATAAGCTTTTATTTGATAAGCTCGCCGATCTTCTCGCAATTGAAGGTAGTGCGTGTAATTGGCTTTGTAATCGTAAATGCGACCCATTGTTACTTCAATAGTTCTATTAGTTATATTATCTACAAAGGCTCTATCGTGCGAAATTACAACGACAGCATTAGCCTTATTAAGTAAAAAGTCTTCTAGCCAAATCACAGATTCAATATCAATATGGTTGGTTGGCTCATCTAATAAAATTAAATCTGGTTTTTGAAGTAAAATTTTAGCCAATTCAATTCGCATACGGTAACCACCAGAAAACTCATTGGTTTGCCTTATGAAATCTTCCTGCTTAAATCCTAAACCTTTCAATGCTTTTTCGACTTCAGCATCGTAATTTATGTCTTCTAAAGCGTAATACTTTTCACCTAAATCAGATACACGCTCAATAATCTTCATATACTCTTCAGACTCGTAATCTGTTCTGGTTTCTAATTGTTTATTTAGCTCTTCCATTTCGTCTCGCATTGTAAACACATGGCTAAAGGCTTTAGAAGCTTCATCGAAAACAGTCGTATTATCCTCTGTTAACAAATGTTGTGGTAAGTAGGCGATAACTGCTTCCTTTGGACATCTTACATTACCGCGAGTTGCATTTTGAACTCCAGCAATAATCTTCATCATGGTAGATTTTCCAGCTCCATTCTTTCCCATTAATGCAATTTTATCATTCTCATTTATGGTAAAAGAAACATCACTAAAAAGCGTGTGACCACTAAATTCTACGGCTAAATTATCTACTGAAATCATACTCTAAATTTTAAAGCTGCAAAACTACTAAAAGCATTGTACCATTTCCACTTTAAATCTTTCGTTTTTTTGAAGTAATTTTGCAGCCTAATTGAGATTATGACTATTATTTCTAAAGACATATTAAAAGCGGTTGCACTTTTATCTGATGAAGACATTGTTGCTATACCAACGGAAACGGTTTATGGTCTAGCAGGAAATATCTATAGCGAAAAAGCAATTAAGTTAATTTTTGAAACAAAGAAACGACCATTTTTTAATCCACTTATAGTACATATTCCCTCAATAGATAATCTTTCAAAGATTGTAGAATATATTCCTGAAAAAGCAAAACTATTAGCCGAAGCCTTTTGGCCAGGACCAATAACTTTGGTTTTAAAAAAGAAGGATACTATTCCAGATTTAATTACGGCTGGTAAAGATACAGTTGCTATAAGAGTGCCTAATCACCCTATTTCACTAGAACTCTTAAAACAATTACCCTTTCCATTGGCTGCACCAAGTGCCAACCCTTTCAGTAGTATTAGTCCAACAACAGCTGAACATGTTGAGACTTATTTCAAAGACAAAATTAAAATGGTACTCGATGGTGGTCCATGTAAAAGTGGCATAGAATCTACTATAATTGGTTTTGAAAATAACGAACCTATTATTTACCGCTTAGGCTCTACTCCTATAGAAGCTATTGAAAATGTTGTTGGGAAAATTGAAATTAAAAACAAAAAGGAAATTCAGCCTGATGCTCCAGGAATGCTAGAGCGTCATTATGCACCAAAAACAAAAACGGTTTTAACAGATAATATTTTAGACACCATTAAGCTATATTCTAAAAAGCGTATTGGGCTTTTAGTCTTTAATTCTGAATTTAAAGATGATACTATTAGTATTCAAATCGTTTTGTCTAAAAATAACGATTTAGGAGAAGCAACTTCCAATCTATATGAAGCATTACACCAATTAGACAAAGAAAATTTAGATGTAATAATAGCTGAAAAATTTCCAGATCATGGATTAGGTAAATCTATAAATGACCGTTTAGAGCGTGCAACGAAAGTCTAGAAAGAAAGTACTAATATATTTTGGTTTTTTTCAGTAGTTTTTAAAGTTGAGTTGTTCTATAATAAAAGAACGAATAAAAACCTCAATAATAAATAAGTCTATTAATATAAAATTATGACTTATTTTTATAAAAAATTGT
>NZ_JADGDZ010000094.1 GCF_016744625.1 Winogradskyella sp. | reverse complement strand
TTGAATTACACAGAAGGGTTCTTAAAATCTGTTCAAAAGAAATTATCTAACGAGCGTTTTGTTGCAGGCGCACCAGAACAAGTTGTTGCTTCAGAAAAAAAGAAAGAAGCAGACGCTTTAGCTAAGATTGAAACTATTAAAGTAAGTTTGACTAGTTTGAAGTAAATCAAATATTTAATTTTATATAAAAAGAGACTGCTGTTAAAGTGGTCTCTTTTATTTACCATTCATTGATCTTATTACTATCTAGCTTCACAAAAATGAATAGTAAAATAGTAAAGCCCCAAAGGCCAGAGCCTCCATAACTAAAGAAAGGTAAAGGAATACCGACAGTTGGTATTAAGCCCATAACCATACCTGTGTTAATTGTAAAGTGTACAAATAAAATTGAAGCAACTCCATAGCCATAAACACGACTGAATTGCGACTTTTGAGATTCGGCTAAATACAAAACCCGAATAATTAGCATTACAAATAATAGGACAACTAGACTACTTCCTAAAAATCCCCATTCTTCACCAACTGTGCTAAAGATATAATCGGTGTGTTGCTCTGGTACAAATTTACCAGTGGTTCTTGTGCCTTGTAAAAAACCTTTGCCTGTCCAACCTCCCGAACTTATGGCTTGTTCTGATTGAATGAGGTTATAGGCCTCTTCCTTTTTCATGCGTTCAAGCTTGGCAGGATCTTTCTCTAGTCTTAACCAAAGGCTTATTCTGTTTTGCTGATGTGGTTTTAAAACATGCTCGTAGAATAATTTCACACCATAAGAAAAACCTACACAAACAACAAGTACAGCTAAATATTGAAGAATAGATGCACGTTTCTTTTTCCGAAGAAAATATCTTGTAACTAATACAGCTAGAGCGACTGTAGCTGTGGCTAAAATGCCAAACTTTAAGGCTAAGACAGCCAAAATGATTAATGATAAGGCTACAACTAAATAAATTTGTTGTAAACCTTCTCTATAAAATACAAAGAAAAATGCAAGATAAACAATTGTACTACCAGCATCATTTTGTAACAAAATTAGTAATGCGGGAAAAAATATAATACCAGCAACGCGCAGTTGGTCTTTTAAAGTTTGCATGTTAGTCTGTAAGTCACTAATGTATTTAGCAACAGCTAATGCCGTGGCAAATTTGGCAAATTCACTGGGTTGAATCGTCATGCTGCCAATCCCATACCAAGAGCGTGCTCCATTAACATCTTTACCAAAAACAAATAGACCGATTAATGCTAGAATAGCAACTATATATATAATGCTGGCAAACCGTTCGTAGAACTTGGCTTCAAATGAGAGAATTAGTACAATGAGGACAAGGGTTAGTCCAATAAATATCAAGTGTTTTCCAAAAGGTTGAGAGGTGTCAAAATAACTAGTAACTTCTCCAACATGAGATGCCGATAAAATATTGAGATACCCAAAACTTACAAGCAATAAAAATAAAATTATTGTAAGCCAATCGAATTTAAAACGTCTTTGGTTTTCTCTAAGCATCGATTTTATTGTTTTATGTCTTTTTGATTAGAGTTTTTGATAGCGTAATTATCAATAAGCTGAAGTGTAGTTTCTCCATTAATTTTAAAAGGTTCTCCTGAATAAGGTTTTGCGTATTCATTCTCGAGACTATGTGTAAGAATCCACTTTTCTAGATCGGTTCTTGTAATATGTCCTTTAATATATTTTTCAATCATTAAGCTTGCCATTCTACCAGCGAATCGACTTCCCCAATATCCGTTTTCAACAAAAACTGCAATAGCAATTGTCGGATTATCCTTTGGAGCAAAAGCTACAAAAATAGAATGATCCGTTAATTGTGTTTTTACACTGTCAATTTTTACGAAATTTTCTGCAGTTCCTGTCTTACCACAAATCTCAATTCCTGGTACTCTTAACGTTTCTGCTGTTCCTTTGTTGTAGACATCAAACATGCCTTGAACTACTGGTTCAAAATGTTGCTTATCAATAGTTGTGTATTTTGGAGTTGTGTATTTACTAGGTATAGTGTCTCCTTCAATTTCTTTAATAATATGTGGTGTGTAATAATAACCACGATTACCAATAGCTGCTGCCATATTTGCAAGTTGAATAGGTGTAGCCTCAACTTCACCTTGGCCTATAGCATTGGAAACAATATAAGTTGAGCCCCAACGATTATCACCATATGCTCGGTCATAATAATCTCCATCAGGTATTCTGCCTTTTGAGCCTACTGATAAATCATTATTTAAATAATTTCCTAGACCAAAGCTTTTAGCATGATTTGCCCAAATATTCATACTTTTTCCTGCATCATTATATTTATCGACAATACGACGATAGACATTCACAAAATAGGCATTACAAGATTGTGCAATACCATCATTCATCGCAACAGGACTTCTGTGATGATGACAACCTGTTAATTTTCTACTGCCATAATAATAGCCCATTCTACAGGTGAATTTGTCATTAGTCTCAACAACACCTTCTTGTAGGCCAATGAGTGCATTAATAACCTTAAAAGGTGAGCCAGGAGGATATTGCGCTTTTAGTCCTCTGTCAAATAAAGGTTTAGCTATCGTATCCCTGTATAACTTTGTAAAGTTCTTAGAGCGATCTCTTCCAACTAAGAGATTTGGATTATAGCTTGGTCCAGATACCATTGCCAATATTTCACCACTTTGAGGATCAATAGCAATAATACCACCACGTTTATGTTTCATGAGTAATTCACCATAAGCTTGTAACTCTGAATCGATGGTTAATGTAATGTCTTTACCTGGTTTAGGTAACGTATCGTAAATACCATCCTTGTATGGTCCAATATTCTTATTGAAACGGTCTTTCTGTATAAATTTAATTCCTTTTAGTCCTCTTAATGTTTTTTCATAAGTTTTTTCAACACCTTGATTTCCTATCAGGTCACCCATTTTGTAATAGGGTTGTTTTGTAATAATTCTACGATTTACTTCGCCAATATCACCTAAAACATTAGCGCCTATAGTTGTTTGATAAGACCTAAGCGATCTTTTTTGAATATAAAA
Source organism: Winogradskyella sp. (assembly GCF_016744625.1). Taxonomy (GTDB): domain Bacteria; phylum Bacteroidota; class Bacteroidia; order Flavobacteriales; family Flavobacteriaceae; genus Winogradskyella. Next base: position 9,520 of record NZ_JADGDZ010000094.1, on the reverse strand, counting down.
GCCTTCGTATTTTTGCATTTTTTCTTGCAGAACAGCATAATCTGTTTTTGAAAGCTGAGGCACAAATGGGGAGGATAATCTCGTTGAATAATTAGTGGCTCTTTTAAGTTTTTTATGATACTCTTTTTCTGTAATATTTAAAAGAAGACAAAACTCTTTCAGCTTGAGAGAGTCCATGGACACAACTTCTCTCGGAATAACCATCATATCATATGATGGCTGATTAGCTACTAATAACTTTCCGTTTCTGTCATAGACATAGCCACGTTTTGGATAGTTATATTCTGGCTTAATTGCACTATCTTCAAAAATAGTGTAAGCAGAATTATTGTAAACCTGTAGATAAAATAAACGCGCAATAAAAACGAGACCAACCAGAATAACAGTCGTTAGTAGTAGCAGTTTTCTCATTTCTTATTTCGGCTAAACAAAATTATAATTAATACACTAAGAATAATAGTGGAAATACTTGAAAATAACGTCTTCTTTAGTATTAAAAGTATGTTGGATATGTTAAAAATTTCGAGAGAAAATAATATAAAATGATGAAGAATTGTGCCAAAAGTAATATAGGTGATTAGACGTCCTACTTCAGTATTACTAAACTTAATACTGTGATGTTCATATAACATTCCAAACGACGTTTTAAGCAGAATAGGTCTTGCATAAGCTAAGCAAAGTGCAGCAGCTGCATGTACTCCTCCCGAATCTGAAAACATGTCTACAAGCATACCTAATAAAAAACTTATTAATAGCAAGGCTAATCTGTTCTCTCTAATGGGAAACAAAAAGATAAAAATGATATATATGTAAGGATTAATATAGCCAAGGAAATTAATATGATTACATACAACAACTTGAACTAGAAGTAATACTATAAACCTAACGATATGTGTAACGGCAACATTATTCATTTGTACTATTCTCTAGCATTTTAATTTCTGCTCTATCTCGATTTTCTAGGATATAAACTGTACCAACATTAGTCATGTCATTGAATAATTTCACTTGTATAGTGTATGTATCTCCACCTATATCTGTTTCAAAACTTTCAATTACTCCTATGTTAATTCCTTTTGGGAAAATAACAGATTGTCCACCTGTAATAATGGTATCACCAACTTTTACAGGAGCAAACTTTGAAACATCATCCAATTGTGCAAAATGAGGCGAATCTCCATTCCATTTTAATGAACCCATATGATCGGTCGATTTTAACATTGCATTAATGCTACTTTTCTTGTTTAAAATAGAAAGTACGGTCGAATAATTGTTAGAAGTATTATTTATGATTCCGAGAATACCTTTAGAGGTAATTACTCCGAAATCTTCCTTAATACTATCATTTTTGCCCTTATTTATTGTAAGATAATTGTTGGTAAGTGAATAACTGTTTTTATAAACCTGTGCGGTGCTAATTCTATATTTTCCTTTTGAATAGCTAGTGTCAACATAAGAAGAATCTTTGGTTGAAATCGAATTTAGTAACTGTTCTCTTAAGAATTTGTTTTCTTCTGCAAGAATAGCATTTTCATCCTTTAAATTAAAATACTGACCTGCAGAGTTGAATGTGCCATAAATGCCACCTGTTAATCCGTTTGCAGAGTTTATGAATTTGCTTCTGTGATACGAATGCGATTGAATGGTTAAAGCTAAGGCTATACTAAAAAGCAATAAAAACAACAGAAAGGTTTTGTTCTTTATAACAAAATTGAAAATTTGTTGCATTATTTATCGCTTATTTAATCAATACGCTTTTATATTTAGGTAAGTTTTTAAGTACAATTCCTGTACCTCTAACTACAGCTCTTAAAGGATCTTCAGCGATATAAACAGGTAAATCTGTTTTCTGAGATAAACGCTTGTCAAGACCTCTTAACATCGATCCACCTCCTGCTAAATAAATACCTGTATTATAAATATCTGCCGCTAATTCTGGTGGAGTTTGAGATAATGTCTCCATAACTGAATCTTCAATACGCAAAATAGACTTATCTAAAGCTTTAGCAATTTCTCTGAATGAAATTTGAACTTGCTTTGGTTTTCCTGTTAGTAAATCACGACCTTGAACACTCATATCATCTGGTGGCAATTCTAAATCTTCAGTAGCTGCACCAATTTGGATTTTAATTTTTTCAGCTGTTCTATCACCAACATATAAGTTATGTTGTGTTCTCATGTAATATATAATATCGTTTGTAAATACATCACCTGCAACTTTTACAGATTTGTCGCAAACAATACCTCCAAGGGCAATCACTGCTATTTCAGTGGTTCCACCTCCTATATCAACAATCATGTTTCCTTTTGGTTGCATAATATCTACACCAATACCAATAGCTGCTGCCATAGGCTCGTGTATTAAATACACTTCTTTTCCATTAACACGTTCACAAGATTCTTTTACTGCTCGCATTTCAACCTCAGTAATACCAGAAGGAATACAAACTACCATACGTAATGAAGGATTGAAAAATTTCTTCTTCAATGCAGGAATGTTCTTTATAAACAAACTTATCATTTGTTCAGATGCATCAAAATCTGCAATCACTCCGTCTTTTAGAGGACGAATGGTTTTAATGTTTTCGTGTGTTTTTCCTTGCATCATGTTGGCTTCTTTACCAACTGCTATGATTTTACCACTTATGCGGTCTCTGGCTACTATAGAAGGATTATCAACTACAACTTTGTCGTTATGTATGATTAATGTGTTTGCTGTTCCTAAATCAATGGCTATTTCTTCCGTTAGGAAATCAAAAAATCCCATGTGCTACTATTAATTATTTGGGTTATGCTAGTCTACTTTATATGACTATCTGTAAAAGTAATAAAATATACGTTATTTCTACAGTTATGGACGTTCTTTGATTAAATATTTTTTAATGTTTAAAATGGCGAGTACCTGTAAAGACCATTGATACATTATTTTCGTTACAATAATTAATGCTTAATTCATCTTTTATTGAACCACCTGGCTGAATCACGGCAGTAATACCTGCGTTATCTGCAATCTCTACACAATCAGGGAATGGGAAAAAGGCATCACTTGCCATAACTGCTCCTTTTAAATCAAAATTGAAAGACTTTGCTTTATGAATTGCCTGGTTTAAGGCATCAACGCGACTAGTTTGTCCTGTTCCACTAGCACAAAGTTGTTTGTTTTTTGCTAAAACAATGGTGTTAGATTTTGTGTGTTTACAAATTTTTGAAGCGAATATTAAATCATCTAGTTCATTTGAGGTAGCAGTACTATTCGTTACAGGTTTTAAACCTTCAAGTGTATCCGTAATCGTGTTTCTGTCTTGAACTAAAACACCATTTAAACAACTTCTGACGTTAGTTTTAGGCATTTCAATATCTTTCAAAATTAATAGGATTCTATTCTTTTTGCCTTTTAAAATATCTAAAGCTTCTGAAGAAAAAGAAGGTGCAATCACCACTTCGCAAAATAATTTATGAATTTCTTCAGCTGTAGCCACATCAATTTCAGAATTACTAATTAAAACACCTCCAAAAGCAGAAACCGGATCTCCTGCTAATGCATCTACATACGCATGGTGTAATGTGTCACGTTGTGCTAAACCACAAGCATTATTGTGTTTTAAAACGGCAAACGTTGGTGAGTCGTTTTTAAACTCTAACATCAAATTTACAGCTGCATCAACATCTAAAAGGTTATTGTAGCTTAATTCTTTACCATGAAGTTTTGTGAAAATGTCATCAAAATCACCAAAGAAAAAACCTTTCTGATGTGGGTTTTCTCCATAACGTAATACTTTGCCATTGGTTTCAGAAACTTTTAAAGAAGCTATTTCATGGTTCTTGTTGAAATAATTAAAAATTGCAGAATCGTAGTGAGAAGATACATTGAATGCTTTTGCAGCAAAACGTTTTCTGTCGTCATCAGACGTTTCTCCATTTTTAGCTTCAAGTAATTCTAGAAAATCAGAATAATCTTCTACAGAAGATACACAAGTCACATCTGTATAATTTTTAGCTGCAGCCCTAATTAATGAAATTCCTCCAATGTCAATTTTTTCGATAATATCCTGATTGCTTGCTCTTGAAGCTACTGTTTTTTCAAAAGGATAAAGGTCAACAATCACTAAATCGATTTGTGGAATTTCGAATTCTGCTAATTCAGCAACATCACCATCATGATTCTGACGATTTAATATGCCTCCAAATACTTTTGGATGTAAAGTCTTTACACGTCCACCAAGAATTGAAGGATAAGACGTAACGTCTTCTACAGGTACCACTTCGATTCCTAAATCTTTAATAAACTTTTCTGTTCCACCTGTTGAATAGATAGTAACGTTAAGATCGTTTAATTTTTTTACGATTGGTGCTAATCCATCCTTACTAAAAACAGAAATTAGTGCTGATGAAATGGTTTTGTTGCTCATAATGTTGTGTTGTGATTTTGATGGCGCAAAAATACGGATATTCAATAGTAAAATCTTGATGATAAAACCAGTTTCTTTAAGTTTTTTGTAACAATGAATTGTTGAAAACGTCTTATCTTTAAATCGCGATAAAATAATCCAATCATGCTTGTCTATTTAAGAGTGTTTAAAGAGAGTTTTTCATTTGCATTAAATGCACTTAGAAATAATAAATTACGAACTTTTTTATCACTCTTAGGTGTTACTGTTGGTATTTTTTCGATTATAGCAGTTTTGGCTGCAGTTGATTCTTTAGACCGAAATATTAAAGAAAACTTAGCAGGTCTTGATAAAAACACAATCTATTTAACCAAATTTTCATTTGGTCCAACAGATGTGCCACGTTGGAAGCGTGATAATTTTCCACAAACAGAGTATGATGATTTTGAGTTTATAAGACGAAATGTGCCAAACATTGAAGCTTCTGCTTATGTTATTTTTGGTGGGAATGAAACGATTAGATATCAAGCTGAAACTGTGAGTGGTGTTACAGTAACTCCAGTATCTAATGAAATTTATACTATTGAAGATTTTAAAGTTGAAAAGGGGAGGTTTTATTCAGAATTAGAATCTGAAACTGGTGCTCCTGTGATTGTTATAGGTGCCAATTTAGCTGAAAACCTTTTTGATAACCTTAATCCAATCGGGAAACAAATCCGTGTTTATGGTAGAAAATTGGCAGTTATTGGAGTACTAAAAAAAGTAGGTGCTGGTCTTGGTGACTCTCCAGATGATAGAGCTTATGTACCAGCTAATTTTGTGCGTCGTTTTCGAAATGGAGGAGTTAATGGTTTACCAGGAGCTGTTATTATTAAGCCAAAGGCTGGCGTTGATATTGGAGCTTTTGAACAAGTATTGAAGCAAAAATTTAGAGCTCATCGTGGGTTAAAAGCAGGTGAAGATGATGACTTTTTTGTAAATAAATTAGCAGGATTAGTCACATTTATTGATGCAATTATCTCTGTATTAAATACCATAGGTTGGATAATCAGTGGCTTTTCTCTATTAGTTGGTGGTTTTGGTATTGCAAATATTATGTTTGTTAGTGTTAAAGAACGAACGAATTTAATTGGGATTCAAAAATCATTAGGAGCGAAAAATAGATTTATCTTATTTCAATTTTTATTTGAAGCGATTATTCTTGCAGTTGTTGGAGGTTTAGTTGGCTTATTCTTGGTGTGGATTATAGCTATGATAATGTCTAATTTCACAGGCGATTTCGAATTTGTATTATCCTTTGGTAATATGTTCTTAGGGTTTATGCTATCTACTCTAATTGGCTTAATATCTGGTGTGATTCCAGCAATTTCGGCTTCAAGATTAGATCCTGTAGAAGCTATTAGAACTGGGATGTAATACAATTTTTAATCACACTATGCTCAGTAACTATAACTGAAAATAAAGAAGTATAACTTCTCCTATAATTTAACTTTTCGGAATCTTTAAAGTGGTATCTTTAAACTCAAGATTCAGAATAGTTTATGCTCTTATATTTACGTTTATTTAAAGAAAGTTTCTCATTCGCAGTAAATGCGCTTCGTAACAATAAGCTAAGAACATTTCTGTCGCTTTTGGGTGTAACTGTTGGGATATTTTCTATCATAGCTGTATTAGCTGCAGTAGATTCCTTAGACAAAACTATTACGTCTCAACTTAGTGCTTTAGATAGTAATACTATGTATTTAGCAAACATGTCTTTTGGGCCGACAGATGTTCCTCGTTGGAAACGTGAGCAATTTGATGAGGTTACATTCAATGAATACAGAAGTCTAAAGACGTCCTTAACTGGAGCAGAGCATGTGGCTTTTCAGATATTCGTACGACGCGAAAATATTAGATATGAATCTGAATTGGTCAGCAGTGTTAATACTGTCGTAGTGTCAAATGAATTCACTGATATTCAAGTTTTAGAGTTTGAAAAAGGGCGTTTTTATAACGAGTCTGAATCTAATTCTGGTAAAGCTGTTGTTGTTATTGGTTCAGAAATCGCAAAATCTTTATTTGGGGAGTTTGAACCTATTGGTAAGAAGGTTCGTTTGTATGGTCAAAAATTCACAGTTATTGGTGTAGTAAAAAAAGAAGGTTCGGGTATGTTTGGCGATAGTAATGATATTTCAATTTTTCTTCCAGCGAATTTTTTCAGAAATAAATATGGACAAAACAATCCAAATTTTAAAAATATTGTAATTATTAAACCCCAAAAAGATGCAGATATAGAAGGTTTAAAGTCTGAAGTTATTCAAACTATGAGAGGAAGGCGTGGTTTAAAACCAGATGAAATCAATACCTTTTTTATTAGTGTTATTTCAGGACTACAAGACGCTATTGATAGTATTATAAGTAGTATGAATGCTATCGGTTGGATTATTAGTGGCTTCTCACTTTTGGTTGGAGGTTTTGGTATTGCTAACATTATGTTTGTGAGTGTCAAAGAACGCACCAATCTTATTGGAATTCAGAAGTCCTTAGGTGCTAAGAATAAGTTTATTTTATTTCAATTTTTATTTGAAGCTGTTATTTTAGCTATTGTTGGCGGAATTGTTGGTTTGTTTTTAGTTTGGATAGGAACTGCCATTGGCAGCAGAATGACAGAAGATTTTGAATTTGTGCTTTCTATTGAAAATATGGCTCTAGGTCTATTAATTTCTTCGTTTATAGGTTTGATTTCGGGAGTTATTCCAGCATTAACTGCTTCTCGATTAGATCCTGTGGAGGCGATTAGAACTGGAATGTAATTTTATTACTTAACTTATGAGTTTGGCTACCTCTTTACAAACAAACTCCAAAAAGCGTTCATCAGCTTCGATAAAAGGGTCAGGAGTTTTAGAATCAATATCTATTTGCCCAATGTTTTCTCCATTAACAAAAATTGGGATGACGATTTCTGCCTTAACACTGATGCTGCAAGCAATATAATTGTCTTGAGCCGCAACATCTTGTACCACAAAATTCTGATTGCTTATAGCAACTTGTCCACATATACCTTTTCCAAATGGAATTATAGTATGATTTGTAGGCTCTCCAACATAAGGGCCTAATTTTAGTTCGTCCTTATCTCCGTTTTTAAAATAAAACCCAACCCAATCGTAATGGTCAATATTGGCTTCAAGGGTTTCGCAAATCTTTAGTAAACGTTGGTCAACAGTCAGCTTGTTTTGTGCAACGATTAGTTTAACTTTTTGTTTTAATTCTTCTAAGGACATTGTTTAAAAACTTTTAGTAAAAGTATTTTAAAATGTTCTATTTTAAAATACTGTTTTTATAAATTTAACATCTAACTCATTTAAATTTTATTTGAAAGCACTTTTAGTTAAATACAAATTAGTTATTCGTTTTATAGTCATCTTTTTGGCTGTGTATGGTGTTCTTACTATTGGCTATAATTTGTATTTAAATTTATCAGATGGTTCTAAATTTTATCCAGATTATTTGACCAACTTAGTTGCAAAACAATCTAATTCCTTACTAAATGGAATAGGTTATGAGGCAAATACTGTAGCACATGCTAATGAACCATCAATGAAAATCATTATTAACGGAAAGTTTGTGGCAAGAGTTATTGAAGGTTGCAACGCGATAAGTATTATTATTCTGTTTTTGTCTTTTGTTATTGCTTTTGCAGATAAATTTAAAATGACCTTAATATACTGTTTTGCCGGAAGTATTATTATCTATGCTTTTAATTTAATTCGGATAGTGATTTTGTCTGTAGGTTTATATCATTACCCTTGGAGACGAGAAGTATTACACACCGTTATTTTTCCTATGCTCATATACGGAACTGTTTTTTTATTATGGATGGTATGGGTAAATCGTTTTTCTAAAAATAAAAAGACGAGTGAATAAAACTTCAAAATACATATGGTTATTGGTCTTGTTTTTAGGTCTTGTATTAATAAGAGCTTTTGAAGGTGTTTTGTTTTACGATCCGTATCTCACATTTTTTGAGAATGACTATCTATATATAGATAACCCTCGACGCGAAGTTGCTAAATTGGTTTTATTTACCAGCTTGCGATTTTTGTTGAATACACTTTTGTCACTAGGTATATTATTTGTGATATTTAAAGATAAGAGTATTATTAAATTTTCATCAATTGTATTTGGCTTGGCATACGTTTTATTACTTATTCCATTTTTATATTTTGTTATTAACCCTAAACAAGAAGATTATTATTTATTTTTTAATGTGAGACGCTTTTTAATTCAGCCTATTGGTTTAATTCTGTTGTTACCAGCGTTCTATTATTATAAACTTAATCGTTAAGAGTTTTATAAATCAACACGCACTCTTTTAAATATTTTGTAACTTTGCGCTGTGAAATTTTCATGCATACATAAAGCGTTTTCAGTTACTTTATCATTTTTGGTGTTGTTTTCGACATTATCATTAACGATAGAGAAACATTTCTGTGGAGGTGTGTTGATTGATGTTGCTGTATTTACGGAGACTGAAAAGTGTGCAGATGATCTTGCTGAAACTGACAGTGTTAATATTACAAAAAAAACCTGTTGTAAGGACGAAATAGATGTTATTGAAGGCCTTAATCAATTAACAACAAACTCGTTTGAAGACTTAAATGATATACAAAAGCAAGTACTTGTTGCTTATACGTATTCTTATGTTAATAGTTTAGAAGGTTTGCCTAATCTGGTTATTCCTCACAAAAATTATATGCCTCCAATACTCATCAAAGACATACTGCTCTTGGATGAAACTTACCTTATTTGATTTAGATATAACTTTTTTTTGAAACATTAAAGATGTGCATTTTATGCACTATTCAGTTATACCTACAATCAAAAACATGAAAAAATACATTATAATAAATATTATGCTATAGTCGCTAGCACTATCTGCGCAAGAACAATTAAAAGGCGTAGTTTTAGAAACAAGTAGTTCTAAAGAAATGCCATTACCTGGAGCAAACGTCTATTGGCTAAATTCCTCAGTAGGCACTATTACCAATGATGATGGAACATTTTTAATTCCATTTAATAATAAAGTATTTGTGCCTTTTATTGTCGAGATAATTGTCTCAATTGATTCAATCGGAATGTATTCAGGATCT
>NZ_JADGDZ010000012.1:57853-58758 GCF_016744625.1 Winogradskyella sp. | reverse complement strand
ACTTTGTAACTTATTCTGGCGATTAATTTTATGAAAGACGTCTTATATCCCTTAAAATTTCAGCCAATTTTAAAAGATAAAATTTGGGGAGGAGAAAAGTTGAATCAATATTTTAATAAAGATTCAGACTCAAAATTCTTAGGAGAGAGTTGGGAAATAAGTACAGTTCCAGAAGCTATTTCTATTATTTCTAATGGTAAATTAAAAGGAACATCACTTCAAGAGCTTCTAAATACATATAAATCTGATTTATTAGGAATTAAAAACTATGAGCGTTTTGGCAAAGAATTTCCTTTGCTAATTAAGTTTATTGATGCCAAAGAAGATTTAAGCATTCAGTTGCACCCAAATGATGAGCTGGCAAAAAACCGTTATAACTCGTTTGGTAAAACTGAAATGTGGTATATAATGCAAGCTGATAAAGATGCAAATCTTATAGTTGGGTTTAACCAAGATGTAGATAAAGACACGTATTTAAAGCATTTAAAAAATAAGACTTTAACTAAGATTTTGAATTTTGATAAGGTTAAAGAAGGTGATACTTACTTTATTGAAGCTGGTCGTGTACATGCTATTGGTGCAGGTGTGCTTTTGGCAGAGATTCAGCAAACGAGTGACGTAACGTATCGTGTTTACGATTGGGATCGTGTTGATGATGAAGGTAACGAACGTGAGTTGCATAACGACATTGCTATTGAAGCGTTCGATTTTGAGATGAATGAAGACTTTAGAGTAGAATACAAGAAGAAAAAGAATGCTTCTAATGAAATAGTGAATTGCCCATTTTTCATTACTAATTTTATGGAAATAGATTCAAGTATAGAAAAACACAACATTTTCGATTCATTTATCATATACATGTGTGTTGATGGAGAGGTTGAAATTTCAATAGATAACACCAATAC
>NZ_JADGDZ010000012.1:0-57843 GCF_016744625.1 Winogradskyella sp. | reverse complement strand
TTTCTAAAGGTGAAACAATACTGATTCCTGCTGTAATTAAGAATTATAATTTAAAGACTGATTATGCAAAACTGCTAGAAGTATACATTTAAAAACTTCAAATAAAATTCAATAAAAAAACTAAAAGGATTTAGTATTTTTGCACCTATAAAAATAGAACTATTATGGCTAATAAAAGAGATTTAAAGAAAGATATAAACTACGTTTTAGGAGATATCATTGAAGCAGTTTACGTTTGGGAACTAGCAAATGCTGAAAAGCCAACAAAAGAGAGTGATGCTGTTATTGACGAGGCTATCGCAACATTTGATGAGCTTATTACTCGTGTTAATGATAGAAGTGTCGAGAACAAAAAAGCACACTTTAAGGCTATTAGTGGTGATTTGGAATCAAAGGGTAGAGGTCTTATCGAAAAAATCAACAAATTAAAATAAAAGAGATTGCAAGTTTCAATTTAAATTTGCAACTATTTTTGCCGATGTAGCTCAGCTGGCTAGAGCAGCTGATTTGTAATCAGCAGGTCGTGGGTTCGAGTCCCTCCATCGGCTCCAAAAGTATAAACTCTAATTACTTAGTTAAGTAGTTAGAGTTTTTTTGTTTAAGTCTTTGTTAGATACGCTAAGTTTCAACTATTTGTGAAGTGCATTTTCATGCCTTCATGAGAATCTTTAAAACCTAAGGCCTCATAAAATTTTATGGCTTCAGGTCTTTTTTTATCTGTAGTTAATTGTAACAAATGCGCTTTTCGAGTTTTTGCACGTTCAATAGCCCATTTGAACATTGTTTTTCCAAGCCCAAGACCTCTTTGGTCTTTTCTAATTCTTACAGCTTCAATTTGAGCCCTTACTCCTCCTTGATAGGTTAAATATTGAATAAATGTAAGCTGCAAAGTTCCAATGATTTCTAAATTGTCATTCTCTACAACAATGAGCTCTTGATTTTGATCTGAATCTATTTTCTCGAATGCATTTAAATAACTATCTGGTAGTGGGTTTTTAAAATTTTCTCTTTCCTTTCCTAGTTCATCATCAGCAATCATTTCAACTATCTTTGAAATATCATTTTTTATCGCTTTTCTAAATTTCATTTGTTAGAACTTTTTTAAGTCATGATACAACGCAAAAATGAGACTATTTTATTCTACAAGCTTTCTATTAGCTATAACTTCGTTGAGCTTCTTTCCGTAGTATGAATTTTTAATGTTATCGGTTAAACCATTATAAACCGAATCGATATAAATTGGATTTGCAGAAGGAATTTCATACAATGCTAAATATGGAGCAATTTCATTATCCTTATTATTCATTGCAAACTGAATAGTGTAAGCGTATTTACGTTTTATAAGTTTTTCTGATTGCTTATTTAAAGAGTCTACTGCTATGCTATCGTTAGCTTTTTGTGCTAAGAAATTTGCTTCAATCAATTCTAAATTTTGATTATTGAACTGAGACATTATATCTGTGTATTCATTTAAAAGTTCTTGTTGTTTAGAGCCTGTAATTTTCGAATCATAATTAAATTTCTTTAATGTTGTCTCAATTTTGGTTACACCTTTATCTGCAAAAAATGGAATGTAATGTTCTTCTCCGTCATTCTTAAATAACTTTAGATATAGTATAATTGGTTCTTCTATATTGGTTTTTAAAGTAAATTCTGACTGACCAGTTATGACCAAAGAATCCAAATCTATGATAGAAGTTGAGTCACCATTTTTTTGGAGATAAACCACGCCTTTCTTAAGCCCTTTTACACTGCCTTTTAATGTGAAGTTAGCTTCTTTGTCTTTACTACAAGAGACTACTATCAGTGCTAGAATAATGAGACTTAGGGCTTTATTTAATTTCGTCATGTTGTGTTTAAAATAATTAGGTGCGCAAATATCTTACAATAGTTTTAAAATTACTAACCAGCTGCGGCTAATTCCATTAAAATTGTGCAGCCTATGGCGGCAATAGTTCCGATAGCATAACCAAAAACAGCAAGTAGTACACCAACAGTTGCCAAAGAAGGGTGAAAAGCTGACGCTACAATAGGAGCAGAAGCAGCACCACCAACATTGGCTTGACTACCTACAGCTAAAAAGAAATAAGGAGCTTTAATTAATTTAGCAACACCAATTAAAAGTAAAGCATGTATTGTCATCCATACAACACCAATGGCTATAAGACCAACATTATCAAAAATGAGTGTTAAGTCCATTTTCATACCAATTGTTGCTACAAGTATATAAATGAATACGCTTCCGAATTTACTAGCTCCAGCGCCTTCATAATTTTTAGCTTTAGTATTAGATAATAGAATAGCAATTAGTGTTGCAATACTTATCATCCAAAAGAATTTTGAGCCCAAGAATGTAAATATGTTTCGTGTTGTTGGTGATTCAATACCTGTGACTAAATCTTTAAAGAAGGGTGCCATAAAGTTTGAACATAAATGAGCAATACTTACTGTACCAAAAGCAATGGCTCCAATAATCATAATATCAGTAAGCGAAGGGTTTCGTTTTACTTTTTCCGAAAACGTTGACATTTTCTCTTTAAGTTCTTCTATCGATGATGTATCTGCTTTTAACCATTTATTAATTCGATTTCTTTTTCCTATTCCTATTAAAATAATAGCCATCCACAAATTAGCTACAACGATATCTACAAAGACCATTGCTCCGTATTTAGCTTGGTTATAACCATAAATTTCTAACATTGCTGTTTGGTTAGCACCACCACCAATCCAGCTTCCAGCTAGTGTAGAAAGTCCTCTCCAAACCGCATCTGGACCAATACCTCCAACAGTTTCTGGGGAAAAGGTTGCTATAAGCAAAATTGCGATAGGTCCACCAATAACTATACCTAAAGTTCCAGTAAAGAACATTACTAGAGCTTTCCAACCTAAATTAAAAACCGCTTTTAAATCGATGCTTAAGGTCATTAAAACCAGAGCTGCAGGTAACAAATAACGGCTGGCCATATAATACAGACTAGAACTATGTTCAGTTTCTACACCTGTTTCTGAAATTGATATCCATTCTGGTGAAATTAAACCTGTTGTTGTTAAAATAGCAGGTAACATATATGCCATAAATAATCCAGGGACGATTTTGTAAAACTTTGACCAAAATCCTGTTTTTATAGATTCTGTTAAAAAGACAAACCCTAATGCAAGCATTAAGAGTCCAAAAACAATAGTATCGTCGGTAATTATTGGTGTAGTGTCCATAGTTAGGATGAGTTTAGAATGTGCAAAATACCAAAATTAAACACATAAAAAAAGTGATCGGAAACGGTCACTTTTCATCTTTAGGATTGTCTTTCTTTTTGGGTTGTTTATTATGCTCTCTTAAATATTGCATTAGCATCCATTCTATTTGACCGTTAGTACTACGAAACTCATCTGAAGCCCATTTTTCAACGGCTTTCAGCATCTCTTCATTGATTCGTAATGCAAAGGCTTTCTTTTTAGACATTGCTTTTTATTTCTTTATAAATTCTGTTATCACGCTTATTAATTCTTCTGACAATGGAAAATCCGGTGAATAAAGTGATTTTTCATTGTCTTCATCATTGGTTACGGTTTTCAATGGATGATTCATATTTTCAATCATAAGAAACTCTGCATCTGGCTTTGCTTTATGTAAGGCTTTTGCATCTTCTTCTAAAACTTGATTGTCTTTAGTGCCATTCAGAATCAAAGTAGGAACCTTTACTTTTTTTATTTCTTCTGTAGGGATATAAACTGACCAAGACCTTATGAAAGGGAGATTAGCCTTGCTAAATAAAATACTTATTGTAGGATCTGGATCTACTTTTTTAATATTCCCTGTTGCTTTTAATTCCTTAAAATGATTGTCAACAATATCTACAATAGAATCACTAAGTTGAAGTCTCAACTGTTTTATTAAAGATATATCAAAAGATTTTGCTGGTCCTGCTAATGAAATATATTTATTTATTCCTGCTTCTGAAGCTAACATTGCAACTAACGAACCTTGACTGTGTCCTATAAGTGTAACTCCTGAAAAACGCGGATCTTCCTTAAATTTATTGATAGCTAATTTGGCATCTTCAACGAATTTATCTAAAGTTAATTCGCGCTTAATAGCTTCCATACTTGTTAGCTGCATTAAGTTGCTCATCTTAGAGGTGCGTTTATCATATCTATAAAAAGCAATTCCTCTTATAGTAAGACTATCTGAGAGTAGTTTTATATAATTTGCAGAAACATTTGCATCTTTTTGGTTTCCGTTTCTATCTACTTTACCAGAGCCATGTATGTAAATAATAAGTGGTTGCTTATCTAAGGCTTTATCGTAAGTTAATGTTCCTGGTAATTGAATACTGTCATTTTTTATAAGAATTTCTTCTTCAATAATTTCTGACTGAGAATAAGACTGAAACGTTAGCAAAAAAGCTACTAGCATGAATTTTAACTGATTCATTATTTTAATTTTTTTTGATATACATAAATAAATATGGGTAAAAGGATACTAACACCAACAACAATAATTGTAAACCCTATACCTAAATTTGATACGTTGTTTTTGGCTCCAATAATTATTTTGTAATTAATATATGCAAACATTAATGCGCAAAGAAAATTTATAACGCGTAATAATCTAGTGCTAAAACGATATTGTTTTAATGCATTCTCTTCAGTAATATTAACCATATAATTATGAAGGTGTGGAAAACGACTCAATATAAAAAGACCAATATATAAGACTGCTGCTAAAGTTGGCAAAAACCATAAAATGACCTTATTACTATAATCATCTGGCTGACCAGCACCATTAAAATGAGATGTTACAGATTCTGGTAAATTACCATATTCTATTATGAGATGAATCCACATTAAAATTAGTATCGTAATTGAAGCTAGTTCAATGACAATATCTATAGTTTGAAAAGGCACTTTTAGTATAGGTCTATTGGTCTTCATGTTCTATCTGTTTTTGTCCCTCTCTAAAATAATGAAAGGTGAATTTTGCCCAACATGTTTTACTTCCCATCCTTCCCTGGCATATTGATTTAATAGATCTTCATATTTTTGAAATCGATTTCTTAAACCTAATCTTGGTTGAATTACTTTATATTCTTTCATGCTATTCTTTTGTTTTATCTTCTTTAAATACTACTAATGCTAATATAACACCAATTATTAGTCCTATTGACGAACCATATACTAGACTCATTGCTATGTCATCAATTACAGCGCCAATTGTAGTGCCAATGCTAGTTCCAAAAGCACTACCTAAGGCGATACTCATTGTTTGATTTTTATTCATATTAATGACTCAGAGTTCCAGTATTTAATACTGGTGATGCATCTTTATCTCCACAAAGCACCACCATAAGATTACTTACCATTGCAGCTTTACGTTCTTCATCTAAATCTATAACTTGTTTTTTATTAAGTTCTTCAATAGCCATTTCTACCATACTTACAGCACCTTCAACAATTTTATGTCTAGCGGCTACGATTGCTGTTGCTTGCTGGCGCTTTAACATTGCATTAGCGATTTCTTGTGCATACGCTAAATATCCAATTCGTGCTTCTAAAACTTCGATACCAGCAATAGATAATCGCTCGTCAATTTCTTTTTCTAATGCATTACTTACTTCATTTACACTAGATCGTAAAGTGATATCTTCAGCAAGTCCTTCGTCTGCAAAATTATCATAAGGATACATACTAGCTAGTTTACGAACTGCAGCATCAGTTTGTACTCGTACAAAGTTTTCGTAATTATCTACATCAAAAGCAGCTTTGTATGTGTTTTGTACTCGCCATACCAAAATTGTACTAATCATAATTGGGTTACCCAATTTATCATTAACCTTAAGACGTTCACTATCAAAATTACTCGCTCTTAATGAAATCTTCTTTTTTGTGTAAAAAGGATTTACCCAATAAAAGCCATTCTTTTTTATAGTGCCAACGTACTTACCAAATAAAAGCAATACTCTAGAGCCATTAGGCTGCACCATTAAAAACCCGAATGCTAATATAAGTGCTGCAACAATGCCAAATACAGACCAACCTGTTTCTGTTATTGGTATTAGTGCAATACTTCCAAAGAATAATATTAAAAATGACAATAGCATTAGGTAGCCATTTGCTGGAACGATGATTCTTTCTTCTTTCATAATCTAAAAATTTAATTGGTTAATAATCATTATAAATCAGTATGATATTAAAATGATATCATAAAGATATAATATATAAGTATGTGAATAGATGTTTTTGTTACAATTTTTATAAAAAAAACAGAAAATAAAGTTTGGCACACCATTTGTTATATACTAAGCGTAATGAATATTACGATAGTTGCCATAGCGTAACACACTACAAAATCGTAACATTACATTTGGTTGGTTAGTTAGAAAAAAGCATCTCGTGGTTGGGATGCTTTTTCATTTTGTAATGATTTTTTACATTCGTATTATACTGTCAGTTCTAGCGTAATCGAGAATATATAAGCATCTCGACTGCACTTGATGTGACAGAAATACTTCAATTAAAGATAAAGAGTAATGTAATTTAAGACTTTATAAACTCAGTAATCTTGGTTACTAATTTTGGTGAGATTGCTCTAAAAGATTCATTATAGGATTTTGAGTTTTCTAAATCATCTCCTTTAATTTCAAACAAGACATGATTCATGTTTTCTATAATAATCAATTTTGCTTTTTCATTTGCAGTTTTAAGTAACTCAGCTTCACTCTCAGAAACCTGAAGGTCTTTTGTTCCATTAATAAGCAGAATTGGCATTTTGAGTTCTTTGATAGTTTCTGTGGGACTGTATTTCATCCAATTGATCATAAAAGGTTGTAAATCTGGTCCAAATAATGAGGCTAAAACATCTGGATAATCGTTTACGCTTTTGCCTTCTTTTAATTGATCTACTATTCGTTGTGTTTCTTCTCCTAGTTTAGGAGCCATTTTAGTGGCTTGTTCAACTAAAACATCTCCAATATTTTGTCCAGATCCAGCAAGGGAAATAAAACCGTCAACTTTATCTTTTGCAGCGATCATACCAACTAAACTTCCTTGGCTATGACCTATGACATAAATTTCACTGTACTTTTCTATATCTTTAAAATAATCAATGACATCAGAGGCATCGTTGATAAAGTCATCAAACATCATATTTTTATCTACTTTACCTTGACGGATTTGTTTTACAATGCGCTTATCATACCTAAATGTTGCTATACCATTGTTAGTTAATCCTTCGGCAAGTTTTTTTAGAGAGTTGTTTTTAAGAAAATTCTGATTTCCGTTACGATTGGTAGGACCAGAATCTGCAACTAGTATTGCTAAGGTTGGTTTTTCAGTATCATTGGGACTTAATAATGTACCATCTATCCATTTTGAAATTGACACTTCTTTTTCATTATATGTTTGTTCTTGACAAAAACTAATGGAAAAAATTAAAGATAAAACTAGAATTAAATAAGACTTCATTTTAATTTTTTAATGCGTTTAAAGTTAATTCATATTGAATTGATACCATAAGTTTGAAACAAGATTTATACCAATTTATTATAATTAAACACGGTATTTTAATTTTCACCATATGCATTTCATCGATGAAATGCATTATTTCATCTTCAAATGTTAAAATTAAACGCATTACATCGATTAATAGTGTTTTTAGGCGATGAAATTAAAACCTAATTATATATTTGACATGTACTAAAATTTAGTTTTTAGTTCAATGGATTAATTAATTAATATTTGCATTATGTTATGTTGACTTAGAGACCCTAAATCTGCTTAATATAGTAAAAAAGCAAATTAGAAAAGCCGAGATTGAGGGATCTCGGCTTTTTATTTTTTATAAAGTAGTTAGTTCCCTAAATGTTAGATTAATTCTAGGCTCGATCAGCTTTTTAGTTTTAGCAATTTGATGCAACCAATGCTGTTGCATTTCACCTTTCATAATCAATAAGCTTCCATGTTCTAAATTCAATTTATGCCGTTGTTCTTTTAGTGTTCTATGCTTAAAATGAAATGGACGTGTTTCTCCAAAACTAACTGAAGCAATAACAGGATTCTCACCTAATTCTTTTTCATTATCCGCATGCCAACCATTACCATCTCTGTATAGATTTACTAAAACTGTATTGAATTTATGTTTTGAGGTTGTTTCAATACGTTGTTTAATAGTTTTTAGAGTTGGAGTCAATGATTCTGGATGCATAACGATATTAGAATAACCATAAGGTTGATCTGATTCTCCAAATAAAGCGGTTAGCCTTGGTTGTTTATAGGTTTTTCCGAATAAGGTAATATCATCGTTTTGCCAATTGGTATCAGTTTTTACAGTTTTATAATAGGAATCGGACTCTTCTTTAGAAAAGAAATTGGGTATATAGAAGAGTTCTGCATTTGGGAGATTAAAATGTTGTTTCTCTTGCGAAAACAAGTTCATAGTGTATTTTTTGTCTAAATTAGTGCATAGAAATGAAACGAGCATATTCATAGTTTTATCACACTTGGAAAGTGATTAATAACGAACTGCATGTGACAAATAAAAATAATAAAGATAGCACATGAATTATAAAACACTCATATATGTTGCTTGCTTTACATTGATGACCTTTGGTTTTAATCAAAAGCAGACATTACCTGAAGGTTTTGTGTATGCAAAAACTCTGATTCCAGATTTAGATGTAGAATTAAGGTATTACACCACAAATAACTTTGTTGGTGATACAATAGATAACTACAAAGCTAATAAGCTTATTATAACTAAAGCTACAGCCGAAAAATTAAAACTCGTACAAGAAGAGTTACAGCAGCAAAATCTATGCTTAAAAGTTTATGATGGTTACAGACCACAAGGTGCTGTTAATCATTTTATCCGTTGGGCAAGGAATTTAAATGATACTCTTAATAAACAACAGTTTTATCCAGATGTGGATAAGCGTAATTTATTTAAAGCTGGTTATATCGCTTCACGTTCAGGGCATAGTAGAGGAAGTACCTTGGATTTAACCATTACTGATGGAGAAACTGGTGAACCTCTTGATATGGGAAGTCCTTATGATTTTTTTGGCGAACAATCTTGGGTAGATTATAAAGACATTACCGAATTGCAAAAAGCCAATAGACAATTGCTACAAACAGTTATGCTAAAACATAACTTTAGAAACTATCCTAAAGAATGGTGGCATTTTACATTGCGTTGGGAACCATTTCCTGAAACTTATTTTGATTTTGTGGTGGAGTAGTTTTTAATTCAAATACATCCAAGCCCAATACATTAATCCAAACTGAAGCGGAATACGTAATATTAAAATCCATTTTGGGATGCCTGCAGACGCTTTTTATCCAGATAGCATATAAAAATGTACTAAAAGGAAAACAGCGAGCATTGTGATAATGCCATAAACTGAAATGACTTTAAGTATAGGAATACATAAACCGATATCCAATAGGATTTCAGCAATGCCGCTTAAATAAACTAAAGCTTTGTGATTAGATAAATGTCTAGGCATAATTCGCAGGTAGATTTTGGGTTTTATAAAATGCATTAGTCCAGCAAATACATAAATAGCAGCCATTACATTAAGTCCAATAGACTCATTCATCTTTATAGGTTTTGTAGGCTAGACCAATACCATAATTGTACAAATCTCTTTTGAGTAAACTAGATTCTAGACCGTTTCCTTTGTCAAACTTTACCCAATTATTGCCACTTATAAAGACACGTTTTATAAACGTATTTTTAGTTTTAATTTCATTAGTAAATGGGAGTAGTGGTCTAAAATTCGTTGGAATCTTAACGACACCATTTTTAGATTTTATCTCTTTGTATTTTTTGTTTGGTAACAGTTTGCCTGCTTTATCAGTATAACCTAAAACCTGAATGGATACAAAAAAACCATCTTTTGGTATGTAGATGTCGTAATCTTTAACATTAAGTTCGTAGGCATCACCATTTTTTTCAGTGGCTCTAAAAACAATCGTTTGATATGTTAAGGTTTTTCCTGGAACTCCTTCATTATTGGCATAAAATTGTACTTTAAATAAAGTTGAGAACTTTTTCTTATCACTATTAGAACGCTTGCGTTTTTTCCAATCTTTAGACTCTAAAGCAATAGGAAATTGTACACTAGATAATTTTTGATCTTTGGTTGTTGTTTTAGGGAAATACACGGCAATTTCAGATTCTATGGTTGGCAACCAGCAATTGTAGTAATCGTCATCTAAATAAGGCTTTAATGATTCCTTTTTAAATTTTCTATTGAGTTTTATACCAACAACAACTTCATCTAGCTCATCTGCTTGAGGTTGCATTAATAATTCACTCGGAAGATTTTGAGCCGATATATTAAGATTCTTAAACCCTAATGCAGATATAAATAAGGAGTCAATATCTGGATAGAGTTTTTTAGTGAAATAAAATTTGCCTTCACCATCAGCAAAAAGGCCATTGCCATTACCAAAAGATATAGTCGCATAACTTACAGGATAATTTGTAATGCTATCTTTAACTATGATTTGAGCAAAGGATATTTGTCCAATAAATAGAAGAATAAATAAAACTTTATACATTTAATATAAAAATGAATTACTAAAACTTTAAACTCGCCACACTGAACTTGTTTCAGTGTCTATAAAATTTATAGTTGTTAATGATTAAAGATGCTGAAATAAATTCAGCATGACAATAATTGTATGCTTTTTATTAAATATACATTTTTTATGCCACAAAAAAACGCCTCATAAATGAGACGCTTTTCTAATTGATTGATTTTAATTTATTAGTCCTCAAGTGCTTTTCTGGTTTGCGTATAGCCTACATATAGACCAACACCAGCCATTAAGAATATCATTGATGGATATACTGCATCATCGTCTAAATTAGAATATGTTTCTAAAATATTCGCAAATAGTACACCTAGTCCTATACCCATTAAAAGAAAAGCTAGATTTAAAACTATAACTTTCCACGATGCTCCAGATCGTTTACCTATATTAAAGATACTTGCATCTGCCCCTTTTTCGATAAGAGCAAGTCGTTCTTTGTTTCGAGATGATATGTATAAATAAAATACTCCAAAGATTATTGCGAAAAATGTGATTGGTATTATTACTTCTCCTGCGTGCATAATTGTTTGTTTTTAATTGATTATTTTTATTTTGTTCATAGCTTATGACGACATGTTTTGAATGGAGGTTACAACTTTTTCGAAAAAAAAATATTTTTCATCCATTTTTGTAACCTATTATTATATTATGTCGTCTTAATAATACAAATGACCACCAACGACGATAAAAAATTAATAGAATCCATTAAAAATGGCGACACTAAGGCGTATACGCAATTAGTGAATCGTTATAAGGACTTGGTATTTACTTTGGCCTTGCGTATGTTAAAGCATAGAGAAGAAGCAGAAGAGGTGGCACAAGATACATTTATAAAGGTATTTAAGTCGTTAGATAAGTTTAAAGGGGATTCTAAGTTTTCGACTTGGATTTATAAAGTGACTTATAATACCTGTTTAGATCGTATTAAAAAGAATAAGAAACATTTAAATGATGTAGCAATAGATGAGTTTACTTTTAATAAATTAGATACTATTGATAATGCACTAGATAATTTAATTAAAGAAGAAAAACATACACTTATTAAAAATTGTATCAATAAATTACCAGAAGATAGTAGTGCATTATTAACACTATTTTATTTTGAAGAGCTCTCTTTAGATGAGATATCTAAGATTATTAATATTGAAGCCAATACAGTTAAAGTGAAACTTTTTAGAGCAAGAAAAAAGTTAGCTGTTATATTAGAGCAGTATTTACAACCTCAAAACAGTATGAATTATGGAACGCGATGAGAAAAAAATAGAAGCATTTATCGATAAATTGTTATCTAATGAAGTATTAGAGCAACCGTCATTAGATTTTACTGATAAAGTAATGTCTAAAGTTGAAGCTATTTCTACTGCAACTGTTTATAAGCCATTAATACCAAAATCTGTTTGGACACTAATAGCTATTGGTTTTATTGTACTGATAGGTTATATGATTTTTAAAGAGCCTTCTGCTAATAACAGTTGGTTAGATCGTTTTAATTTATCTAGTGTTTCAAATCCTTTAGAAAATATATCCTTTAACTTTTCTAAAACCTTAATGTATGCAATGGTATTCTTGGCAGTAATGTTAAGTATTCAAATTCCTTTATTAAAGCATTATTTTGATAAACGAATGGCTTTTTAGTTAGGGTAATACCAGAAAGGAATTCTTGCGACTCTCCAATATGTCGTATCACCTTCTACTATACTACGTCTGCTTACTTTTAAAAGGTGTTTGCCTTCTCTCAGTTCTTTAGTACCAATATAGGTTTCAAAACCTAACTCTTTTTTTAGATTCTGTCCAAAAATCAATTCATTGTTATAAGTAGTAGAGTCTATTTTAATAGTATAGATAGAGTTAATTGTTTTAAGGTACTCTTGCCTTAAGCTATCAATTTTAGTTTCACTAGAGAAGTTAGAAGTAATTACAATGTCTGTACCTAAACCTCTTGCATCTTTATCTGGTTCTAAACTTGGATTGTAATAAAACACACGATCCTCAATATTTTCAGAATACAACATAAATACTTTAACAAAAGGATCTGTGATTACTTTAGATTGAATAATAACATCATCTGTAAAGGTTTTGTTCTCCATGAGCAAATTTTCATAGCTACTAGAGTTTGCCATGATGCTACTAGAATTTAAGTTGCTATTAATGTAATTAGATTTTGTGTAATGGAAAGACGTCATTATAGCTGCTAATATATAAAACGGCACTAAGATTAAACTGAGCCGTCTTCCAAATTTATTATCTAAAAAATTATAAACTAATGCACGATATAAAAAGGATAAAGTAATGAAACTAAATACCCAATAAATAGGGAAATAGATTTTAGAAATCCATTTTTTCTTCTTTAGAAAACCAAGAGTTATAAAATCAATAAAAGTAATTAACATGCCAAAACATATAAAAACCATAACTGGTATGCCTATACCTTTAGAAATCCATCCAGGGAGTGTGTCACTATCCAACACATAAGTAGCTAGTAAGACAATAGTGAATATGGAAAACGTTATAGCTAGCACATAGAAAATAAGTAGAAAAGATATCGCAAATATGATACTGCAATAATTTTCTAGTGTACCAATATATTTGTCAAAAGAACCAACTTTTTTCTTTAAGTATTTAGTGAATTTTGGACTATAATTTAAAACGTCATAATCAATATCGCCAGATACATAGCGCAAGCCCAATGCGCCAATCCACAAACCACGTAACAACACATGGAACATTAAATTAAAAATAAGAATAGCACAAGAAATAAATCCGATAGTATATATGACAGATACAGATAGTTGTCGGGTGTTTTGAGCTTCTCGCATACTGTCGAAAATAGGTTCAATTGCAGTAAACAGACCAAAAATGGCAAAACCAGAAATTAGTAATTCTAATTGCCAGCTTTCTTCTTGTAGTTTTTGAAGCAGTTTTTTAAATGCAGGATTATTGTAATCTTGACTCATGGTTAGTTTGATTGGCTGATAATTAATTCTAAATTTAGGCATATTCAATTAAACTCAGTCTTTTTATTCAAAATTTTGAAACCCTTTTACTTTTTTTTCGTTTTTAAAATAGAACACTAACCAATTAGATGCAAAACATAGATAATACGTTAATAGAAGCTAGCAGAAAAGGCAATCCGATTGCTCAAATGCAGATTTATGACAAATACTGTAAAGCGATGTATACTATAGCATGTCGTTATCTTAATAATGAAGAAGATGCCAAAGATGCAATGCAAGAGGGGTTTTTAAAAGCATTCGTAAGTATAAGTAGCTATAAACCGAAAGCAACATTCGGAGCTTGGTTAAAACGAATCATTATCAATCAATGTTTAGATATGTTAAAGAAACGCAAGATTGAATTTAGTGATAATGAAGTAGAAATATTGGAATTAATTGAGGATAAAGGTTGGGATTTTGACAGTTCAATATCCAAACAAGAAATCCTAAATGAGATAGAGCAACTCAGCCAAAAACATAAAATTGTAGTCCAACTCTATTTAATTGAAGGTTACGATCACCAAGAGATATCAGACATTTTAGAAATTCCAATAAAAACCTCTCGAACACATTTAAGACGTGGCAAATTAAAATTACAAGACCTATTAAAACAAAAGTATAATGAAGCGAGATATTAGAAATTTATTTAAGGAGGAAGATGATTTAAAAACGCTTCCAAAAAATCACAGAACAGAGTTTTTAGAAAAACTAAATAAGCAATCTAAGCAAAAATCATCTTTTCCTTGGCTAAAAATAGCAGCTGTATTACTTATAGCATTAACTATTGGTTTTAGTTTGTTTTATGACAAACCTGAAGAAGTGAAAACATCTCCAATCGTTGCACAAATTGAGGCTTTTGAGGCAGAGTATTTAAAAGATATCGAAACAGAATGGGAGAGTTTTATAGCTATTGCAGATGATGAGATTTTAGTAGGACGCTTCAAAAAGAAACTAGAGGACTTAGATGTTGACTATCAGGAAGTTTCTACTCAGTTTAAAAATGAATCTGATAATATAATAACTATTGAAGCTTTAGTAGAAAATCTTCAAACACGACTTCAAATATTAAAAGATATACAAGAGCACATTAAAATATTAAATCAAAAAAATGAACATTATGAAAAATCAATTTAAAATTTTATTGCTGATACTCATCACATCAACAGTTGCTTATGCACAAAAAACGTCTGAAATTGAAATGGACGAAAAGCATACTATTTATAAAGAAAATTTTACCACAAATGATAATACAACGTTAGTATTAAATTTAAAAAATACGTCTGCCCAAGTATTTGAGTCGCCAGATGATAACGTATATATTGAGTACACAATAGAGTTTAAAAACACAAGAAGAAAACTTAAAGAAAGACAGCTAAAACATTTAATAGTTTCAGGTAAAAAGGAAGGCAATAAAATTACATATTCATCAAAAACCAGAAATACCATAAGACATAGTGTTTATGATTTTGATGAATTATTGATTGATCGTTTTGAAAAAAAGAATTTATTAAAAGATTCATTGCCAAAACCTATTATTAGAAAATCTTTAGATTCTGTTATAAACGAGATTACTAATTCAGAATTATTATTTAGAAATAAAATACGTGGTGCATTAAAAATAACGTCACGTCAAACAGAGAGATGGAACCGGAGCGTTGATAATCTTATAATCTCTAAAATGGTTATAAAGATTCCAGAAAACATACACGTAAGAGCTACTTTAGAGAACTCGAATTTAGTTTTTATTGATGATTTTTATAATCGTGCAACAATGAATATTAGAAATTCTAAATTAAGATTTAAAGTACTAGGCAATCCTTTAAACATTTTTGATGTAGACAATGGTTATTTTAGAGCCAATGCAATTATTGGTGGGCAATACAGTTTTGCAAATACACGGCACGCGCTTATTGGACAATTAAAAAACACTGAAATACATTCAGAGTTTACAAAAGTTGAAATAGGTGAGATAGGTTTAGGTAACAAGATTATAGATTTTAATAGTGAGTATTTCTTTTATAATTGGACAGAGGGTTTTCAACGTTTTGACCTATTCTCTGAATACTCAAAAATTCATTTTTTCTATCCAGATCTCAATCACGGTCTAGAAGTTATTGGTTATAATACTAGAAATTTAGTAGGAGACGATGGGTTCGAAGTTACGATGCAACCAAAAAGGAAGGAAAGAAACCGATTAATGTCCAAGCCATCAAATCCAAAAGAGAAATCTACGGGTCTTATTTACTTTGATATAGTTAATGGGATTATATACTCACACAACGATTCAATCAAAACAATTAACAAAGATTAATTTATGAAAAAACTAAAAGTATTTGCCGTTGTATTAAGTTGCTTCGGAGCACTAACAGCCCAAGAAACTCAAGTAGACTTTAATAATCCTTCAGATTTAAAAATGGAAACTGAGTATTCGTCAGACATTGAAGAAGTAAGAGATATTCTAAGTTTTGAAGGTATAGATTACATGAGAATTAAATTCTTAGGAGCAGAGTTAAAAGGAAAAAGCTATCATCTAACCGTTAAAGAAATTTGGGATGGCAAGATTGTTTCAGACACAACTATTGTTAATAGTAAAAAATTATCCTATGAGCAATTTCAAAAAATAAATGACACTATTTTTAATTTAAAAGTTATTTCAAAATTGACTTATAAGAATAAATTAAAGATGACTTTCAAGATTGGTAGAATAGGATTTACAAGAGAATTTAATGCAATCGAATCTGATGAATATAGTTTAAGAAATCTAGCTGACGAAAGTAATTTAAAAATTGGCTATAATGAAGAATTCTATTTTCTAGCTTATATTCTGCCTTACGAAAGAGAAGATGGTTCAAAATCATGGTGCGAGGTTGGTACATCTGGAGATGATATTGAAAAATGGGGTGAGAAATTTGGTATTAAGCATTATTTACTTTTCAAAATGAAGTTTGAATAGTTCTAACTGCCAAAAAACACGTCATGTAAATAACGACCAGGCGTAAACGTAAAAGCACCCGCAATAACTATAGCACCAAAATAGAGTAATATCATTTTTCGTTTGTGTGCTTTTATATTACCTTTTTTAATAGCAATATAAGCGGTAGGAACTGTCCAAAAAGTTAAGGCGCTAAACAAGTGAATCCAACCAAAGTGATTGAGAACCCTTCCACCTACAGCTGCTGGCATAAAAAGAGTAACTATGGCTGTAAATAGCATTAAAACCATATATATTCTGCCAAGTCTTTTATGAATTAATGTTCCTTTTTTAATGATTAAAAGAAAGCCGCCTATAAATACACAAGGTACTACTGTGTATAGGTGAAGAAACATTAATGTTTTGTAATCCATATTCTAAAAGCTAATTAATACCAACGTTTTTTCTTCTTCTTAGAAGCTTCGCTTTTACGTCCTTTTTTATACTTGCTACCTTTCTTTTTGTGTACAATAGGTTTTGCTTTAGGATCTAAAGGATAAGGATGTTCTGTTTCTACAGGAATTTGAACGTTAATAGACTGCTCAATTTTTTTCACATAACTTTTCTCATCAGCAGAACATAAAGAATACGCTTTACCACTATTACCAGCACGACCAGTTCTACCAATTCTGTGTACATACGTTTCAGGAACGTTTGGCATATCGAAATTAAAGACATTATCGAGTTCGTTAATATCAATTCCACGAGCTGCAACATCTGTAGCAATTAGTACTTTAACGTAGCCATTCTTAAACTTATTGAGAGCGGTTTGTCTTTCGCTTTGCGCTTTATCTCCATGAATACTATTTACAGCATAACCGTTTTTAGATAAGGTTTGTTCAAGCTTGTCCACACCATATTTTGTGCGTCTAAAAATAAGGACGTTGCCTTCAATCGTATTTCGTAAGAGATGCAAGCACAATTCAATTTTGTTACGTTTAGGTACGTAATATAAAACTTGACTTACATCTTTAGCTACTGAGCGAGTAGGAGTAACATCTATACGTTCAGGGTTTTTAAGAATTGTATTAGCTAAATCTTCAATTTTATAAGGAATAGTTGCTGAGAATAGTAAAGTTTGTTTCTCTTTTGGGCAAAGGCGTTCAATCTTTTTTACATCATCAATAAAACCCATGTCTAGCATTAAATCGGCTTCATCTAAAACAAATGTTTCTATGTGATCTAGGTTGATGTAATCTTGTTTGTGTAAATCGAGTAAACGACCAGGTGTTGCAACTAAAATGTCAACCCCTTTTTTTAAGATATCAATTTGCGGTTCTATAGATGTACCACCAAAAACCACAAAAGATCTTAGGTTGGTAAACTGTGAATAGACCTTAAAATTCTGTTGAATCTGTACGGCTAATTCTCTTGTTGGACTTACAATTAACGCTCTAATTTTCTTTCCTTTTTTTGGAGCATCTTGCTTATCATAAAGCTGTTGTAAAATTGGTAAAGCAAAAGCTGCAGTTTTACCTGTACCAGTTTGAGCAGATACAATAATATCTTTTCGCTCTAAAACCAAAGGAATAGACTGTTGTTGTACTAAAGTCGGTTCTGCATAACCAGAAGCGTCAATTGCTTTTTGTAAGGGTTTTATAAGTCCTAAATCTTTGAATGACATTTAATAGAATTTGTAGCAAAGGTAAGGTAAAAGATGAAGTAGGTTAGAAATATGGATTCTATATAACGCGCTCTATCATAGACATACTATTTAATATGCAATGTGCAATTATTAAGGGCCACAAATTGCGACCAAATTTTACGTAAGCAATTCCCATAACTAAACCAATAAGCCCAACAGTTATTGATCTTTCAGATAAATCATTTGAGTGTCTAAAACCAAAAATGACTGCTTGTAAAACAACTGCGATAATAGTAGCAAATGAAGTAGAAGAAAATAATTTTTCGAGCCAGTTCATTAGAAATCCTCTATCTAATAATTCTTCGAACATCGACTCAATTAATACCATTGGAATAATTGTAAAAAAAAGCAACCAATTCCCTCTGAGATCTCCAAATTTAGATGTAGAGCCACCTTCAGAAACTTCGTGTTCAGCTAGAAAAGGTAGAGCGTCTTTAATAATATTGAAAAATATAATAGATGCTATTGTTGCAATTAAAATGCCGACACTAACTAACAAAGTTTTTTTAATGCTTTTGGGTTTACATAACCCTAAATCCTTCCAAGTTATACCTCTCACTTTCATTCTCCACATAGCAATAACTAATGTTGAGAGTGACCAAAATAACCCATTTATAATAAAATCAAAATTTGAAAAATAAACTTCTCTAATGAGAAACATTACTGTAATATATATCACCAAATCAATGAAGAAACCTTTTTGATTTATAATTACTTTATTGGAACTATTTGTCATTTTTTATCCAAAGTTAGACTAGTTTTTTATTTGACGATAAAAACTATAAATGGTTACAATATTAAAAGATAACTCGATTTACCAACGTTCATTTACCCATTCATTTTGTTCTTGCTCAGATAAAAACGTCCAAGCAATAAATCGGCTAATTTTGTTTCCTTGTCCCATTTCAATAGTTTTTACATCAGTAGCATTTACTTTCTGCAATATTTTATAAGTTGGTTTTAGTGTTATTTCTTTTGAAATTAAACTTGTAAACCAAAGGCATTGTTTACTAAAATGTTTGCTCTCGTAAATCATATCCTTTACAAAACGCGCTTCACCACCTTTAGTCCATAATTCGTTTTGTTGACCGCCAAAATTAAGAACAGATTTGTCTGGTCGTCTTCCTTTTAAATTTCTAAGTTTTTTAAGACTTGCTTTTTGGGCATCTTGTAATGATGCATGAAATGGTGGATTACACATGGTAAAATCAACTTTTTCTTCAGGTTTTAAAATTCCCCAGAAAAAATCATTAGATTTTTCTTGTCGTCTAATTTCTAAATTGGATTTTAAAATACGATTTCCTTGTTCTATTGCTTTTGCTGAAGTAATTGCAGTTTCATTGGTGTCAGATCCAATAAACGACCATCCATATTCATAATTACCAATAATTGGATAAATACAACTCGCACCAACACCAATATCTAAACCTTTAATATGACTTCCTTTCGGAATTTCAGTTTCATTTCCTTTTAAAAGATCAGCGATATTATGAATATAATCCGCACGACCCGGAATTGGAGGACATAAATAATGTTGAGGGATTTTCCAAAATTGAACTTTATAATGGTGTTTTAACAAGGCTTTATTTAAAGCTAAAACGGCTTCAGGATTAAAAAAATCTACAGAGTCATCACCATATTTATTTGGTGCAACAAAAGCTTCTAATTCTGGAGAGCTTTTTATTAGCGCATCAAAATTATAACGTTCTCTATGCTGACTTCTTGGATGAAGTTGTGATTTTACTTTTGGATGTTCTTTTTTCTTTTGCAATTTCTGAACTATTTGTTATCACAAAGGTAATGTAAAAGGAATAGGTTTATACTTCTGTCTTCTCACCAATAATATAAAGATAATCTCCCAAATCATTTTGATAAGATTTTCTAATTTCATCTATTTTTCCATTATCTATGTCTTCTCTTAATCTTATTAGACCCGATTCTATTTCATCTCTATTAGCTAATGCACTAAAAGACGAAATGCCATGTCTTATACTTTCATCAAAATATAATTCTGGGTTTTGCTTACCACAGTACAAAAAATGATCTTTTAAACCTGGTTTTATGTTGTACGTTTCAGTTGAAGTTATTTGAATTTCACTATGATTCATGGCTTCTTTTACAGCTTCAAGTGTTGGCATTTGTAGCATAGAATCTTTTAGCATTTTCGGAAAATAATGATTGAGCCAATAGCCTTTCATTTGTTGTGGAGTAGAAGTGAAGATGACAATTTTTCCATTAGGTTTTAGAATATAGTTTAATTCTGAAAATGCTCGAGCGAGATTAGTCCAATGATGAATAGTTAACGTTCCAATAATACCATCGATACTATGTTGAGGTAAATTTGTTTTTTCTGCAGAGCCAATTTTCCATTCTATAGCTGTATTTTGAGACTGTGCTTTTTTAAGCATCTCAATAGAAGGATCTATACCAATAAACTGAAAACCTTTTTTTTGCAACTCAGACGTGTAATTACCTGTGCCACAACCAATATCTAAATATGAGCCATCTTTGTTCGGATTAAGATATTTTAACAATTGTTCTGTTAAATACGGATCCGCTTTACGCGTTTGATTGTAGTTAATTCCTATTTCGTTGTATTTGGCTGACATAGATTTAATTGCTTACTCAAAGGTAACAATCAAATCATCTTGTTTCACCATACTACCTTCATCTAAAGTCAATGATTTAATTTTCCCAGCTTTATGTGCTGTTACTGTAGTTTCCATTTTCATGGCTTCAATAACAAATAAAGGATCATTTTCTTTAATAGTTTGTCCCTTTTCAACTAAAACCTTGTAAAGAGAACCTTGTAAAGGTGCACCAATCTGGTTACTATCTTCAGGATCTGTTTTTGTGTTTTCTTGTTTCTTTATGTTAAGAGATGTGTCTAATATATCAACATATCTATTTTCACCATTAACTTTGAAAAAGACAATGCGTTTACCTTCATCATTAGGGATACCTACAGATAAAAGTTTTACGATAATGGTTTTACCAGGCTCTAACTCAATTAAGATTTCTTCCCGTAGTTTCATGCCATAGAAGAAATTCTTGGTAGGTATTAGTGCTACATTTCCGTAATTCTTATAGTTTTCGTGAGCAGCCTCAAATACTTTTGGATATAAGGTATATGATAAGAAATCTTCAATTTCAATTGCTCTAGTAAAGCCAACCTGAAACTTCTTTTTAAATTCTGCGTATTCTTTTGTAAAGTCAATAGGCTTTAAATGTGCATTGGGTCTATCAGTATAAGGCTTCTTATTTTTTAATATAATTTTTTGAAGCTCTTTCGGAAAACCTCCTGAAGGTTGTCCTAAATCTCCTTTAAAGAAATTAATAACCGATTCTGGAAACGAAATTTCATCACCACGTGTCATTACATCTTCTGGAGTTAAATTGTTGGTGACCATAAAAATTGCCATGTCACCAACCACTTTAGAACTAGGTGTTACTTTTATTAAGTTTCCAAACATTTTATTGACTTCTGCGTACATTTTCTTAACGTCATCAAATCTATCAGCCAAGCCTAATGCTGTTGCTTGTGGACGTAAATTAGAGTATTGTCCTCCAGGAATTTCATGTTGAAACACTTCTGCTGTTCCTGCTTTTAAACCAGACTCAAAAGGATAATACATATCTCGTGTATCTTCCCAAAAGTTTGAAAACTGATTTAATTTTTCCATGTCAAAATCATGGGAACGCTCATGGTGTTTCATCATCTCCACAACCGCATTGAAATTAGGTTGTGAGGTTAAACCAGATAAACCACCTAAAGCGACATCAACAACATCAACTCCAGCTTCAATAGCTTTTAAATAACTTGCGGTTTGTAATGATGATGTATCGTGTGTATGTAAGTGAATTGGTAAATCTACAGTGTCTTTTAAAGCTGTTACTAATTCCGTGGCAGCATATGGTTTTAGTAAACCTGCCATATCTTTTATGGCTATCATATGTGCACCTGCATTTTCTAAATCTTTAGCGAGTTGAGTGTAATATTTTAAATTGTATTTGGTTTGTGAGGTATCTAAAATATCACCTGTATAACTCAATGCTGCTTCTGCAATACCTCCAGTTTTGCGAACATAATTGATGCTTGGTTCCATGGCTTTTACCCAATTTAAAGAATCGAATATTCTAAAAATGTCAACACCATTTTCCCATGATTTCTCAACGAATTTCTCAATCAGATTGTCAGGATAAGCTTTGTAACCCACTCCGTTTGAGCCACGAAGTAACATTTGAAATAATATATTTGGAACCGCTTTTCTAAGTTCTCGTAAACGTGTCCAAGGACTTTCGTGCAAGAAACGCAAACAGACATCGAAGGTAGCTCCTCCCCAAACTTCCATACTAAACGTATTGGGATGATTTTTTGCAAAACTTTCTGCAACTTTGAGCATATCGTAACTTCGCATTCGTGTTGCGAGTAAGGATTGATGTGCATCTCGCATTGTGGTATCTGTATAATGGATTTTCTTTTCGTCTTTTAGCCATTTACAAAATTGTTCTGGACCAAGTTCTGTAAGTAAATCTTTTGTGCCTTTTGGAAATGTGTTTTTTGTATTGAATTTAGGAACCTTTGCATCTCTAAATATTTTATTCTCATCTATGATCTTTACGTCAGAATTACCATTAACTACAACTTCTGCAAGAAAATTTATGGCTTTAGAGGTTCTATCTTGAGGCAATCTTATATCGAATAACTCTGGTGTGTTTTGTATAAAATTAACGGATACTTTTCCACTTCTAAATGTGTCATGTTGAATCACATTCTGTAAAAAGTGAATATTGGTTTTTACACCTCGTATTCTAAATTCTTTAAGGGCTCTTGCCATTTTTCTAATGGCTCCATCTAATGTCCTACCATGAGCAGAAACTTTAACTAGCATAGAGTCAAAAAGCGGACTAACATTATAACTTTGATATATACTACCTGCATCTAGTCTAATTCCCATACCAGAAGCACTACGATATGTGGTAATGGCTCCATAATCTGGTGTGAAATTGTTTTCAGGATCTTCTGTAGTTAATCTACATTGAAGTGCAAAGCCATAGGTTTCTAGACTTTCTTGTTCATAAATTTTTATTTGTTTATCAGATAGTTTGTAACCGCCAGCAATAAAAATCTGTGTTTTTACTAAGTCTATACCAGTTACCATTTCGGTAACAGTATGCTCAACTTGAATTCTTGGGTTGACTTCTATAAAGTAGATGTTGTCTTCTGGATCTACTAAAAATTCTACGGTTCCGATATTATTATAATTAACTTCAGAAGTAATAGAAACTGCATATTTGTAAAGTGCATCTTTTACTTTTTGAGATACATTAAAGGATGGTGCGACTTCAACTACTTTTTGATGACGACGTTGTACAGAGCAATCACGCTCAAATAAATGACGAATGTTGCCATGTCTGTCTGCTACAATTTGTACTTCTATATGTTTTGGATTCTCAACATATTTTTCTAAAAACATGGTATCATCTCCAAAAGCATTTAAGGCTTCATTTCTGGCAGATTCAAAAGTAGCTTCTAAATCTTCATTAGCTCTAATAACTCGCATACCACGACCTCCACCTCCTGAGGCAGCTTTAAGCATTATAGGATAACCAATTTTATTGGCTTCAGAAATTGCAATATCTAATGATTTAAGATCATTTTTGTTACTTTCTATTATTGGAACGTTACATTTTACAGCTATTTTCTTAGCTGTGATTTTGTCACCCAAGGCATCCATAACATCTGGGTCTGGACCAATAAAAATAATATCATTTTCAGCACATCGTCTTGCAAACTCAGAGTTTTCAGACAAAAAACCGTAACCAGGATGTATAGCATCCACGTTCTTAGATTTTGCTAAGGCTACAATTTCCTCAATATCTAAATAAGGTTTTAAGGGAGCGTTGTTTTCTCCAATTTGGTAAGACTCATCCGCTTTGTTACGATGTTGAGAGTAGCGATCTTCATATGTGTAAATAGCAACTGTTGCAATATTTAATTCTGCGCAAGCTCTTAGTACTCGTATAGCAATTTCACTTCTGTTGGCAACTAAAACTTTTTTGATTTTCATAACTAGACGGTTAAGTTTATTTGATAATGTATGGGTTTTCGTTAACGTAATTTCTGGTAATATAATCTAAACCATTACTGAGAAGTTCTCCCATATTTTTAGATTTTTTAAAATTTACGTCTTTAGTTAATTTGAATAAACCAGCTTTTAATTCTTTAATCTTTTCAGGTGTAGAAATTGTGTCTTTTTTCATACAGTTTATAAGATTTTTAAGACGTTTATGTGAGTTTGTAGCTCTTTTTGCGAGCAATGAGCGTTCTTCTTTTTCATATTGCTCTATTGATTCTTTGGCTAAAACATTTAAACTCAATGTTACAAAAGCATTATTCTCTTTTAAAAATTGTGGTTTGTAAACTTTAGAATTGCCTTCATAACTTTGTTGATCAAAATCGATGGCCCTAATTCGGTATTGAATCCTGTCAAAATCTTGAGTGATAACGATAACATAATTGTAAGATCTCATATCTGCCAATAATCTCACAAAACAACGTTCATTAAATTTAACAAATTCTTTTGCTAATGCACGTTTGTCTTGTTCTGGTAAGGTTTCTAAATGATTGCTGATAAAAGTATCTCCAGGAATTCCTGAAATGTGCTCTTCAATAAGCGTCTCTTCATGAACTAAAAAAGTGATATGATTTGGAGATAATAAGTGTTCTAATTCTAACCCGTATATACGAGATGCGTCTGCCTTTTTTACATATAGAAAAATGTAGTTGTCGTTTAGTATGTTTCTAACTTTAACACGAAATGGCTTAGTGTTTCCAAAAGTACAAAAGTCAATACTATCTATATTTAAGTACGGAATTATACTGTCGCTACCATCAGAATGTAATATAGAATACATCTGTTTGAGGCTGTGTTCTATTTCGTCACGTTCGTATTCTGCATAATAACAACTAATCCAAAGTGTATCTTTCCCATCATCATCAAAAACTTCTATAGCACCTTGAAAGCGTAATAAATCATCATAAAAAATAGGGATTTTAATATTCCTTCCTTGCTCAGTTAAGTATTTTGACAATAAATTGCTGATTGGGTAAGCAGGTTTTTTTTTAGATATAAGTTTATCGCTCATTATAACTTTTTGATTTGGTCTAAGGTAGTAGTTTTAATGAAAATTCAAAAGACAACTACAACGTTTTCGTGAAAGTTACATAATTTATTAAAAAACTGTTTTTTAGGTGTTTATAAAATAGATGTGTGGTAAGTTAATTACTATAACCTGATGCTTTTTTCATAAAAATCCGATGAGTAAAATAGAATTGATATTTCAGTGGTCTAACGCATAAAAAACTTTAAGCGTTTTCTAATACGTTGAGGTAAGGCTTCATTATTGAGAATTAAAGTAATATGGTCTTTGTTTTTATCTTCAGTATATAATAATTTAAAAAATTGAAAAATAGTAATGCTATCTTTAGCACGTTCAATCAATTTAAAATTGTCTCCTGTTTTTACGTCTCCTTCTTCTATAACTCTGACATAAGTGCCAGAATAACCATGAGTAATAAATTGTTGTAAAACCTTATTAGTACCAAACTTATGAGCAAACTTAAAGCAAGGTTCTCGTGGTTGTGTGATTTGAACTAGTGCATTACCAAGTTTATAAATATCTCCTATAAAAAGTTGTTTTTCATCTAAATTTTCAACGGTTAAGTTTTCACCAAGCATGCCATAAGTCCATTCTAAGTTTGGATATAAACCTCTCCAATATGGATATTGGTTTGCAGAGAATAAATAACAGGCTTTAAATTCTCCACCATGAACTTTTCGGTCTGAAACTTCATCACCTCTAACGTCTTCTTTTCCTAAATAAATGGATACATCAGTGGGCTTTTTATAAATGCCAGTAGTCACTTCTTTTCCATTCCACATAAATGTGCTTGGTTGTGCTATGTTAGTAGAAATTACTTGCATTGTTTAATGTTTTATAGTTTTCCAAACTGGCAACAAACTTTTTTTATAAGCTTTATATTCTTCGGGAATATCTGTTAGAGGTTCTATAGTAAAGGTGAATGGTTTATCTGCATCAAAATTCCAATAACGTTCACCTAATTTACCATCTGTAGAATTGATGTTTAACTTAGGTGTATCTATCATGGAGAGTGCACCATCTTTATTTATATCTATTCCGAAGGCTTTTAAATCTGTACTGGTTTTATAAGTTAAATTTATTTTTGAATTAAGTGTTTTACCATCATCAGAAATGAAGAAACATTTCTCTTTTTTTGTGTAGTCTTTAAATTCTGTACTCCATTGATGTTTTGGTTGAACTATTACCTTTAATTCAGCATATACTTTTAAACTATCATTTGCATTTTGAATGAGTGATACTATATTCTCTTGCACTACAACAATGGTTTTTTCTTCGGGGTTTATAGTTATTGTTGTTTTTTCTGAAAGTACACGGCTTTGTTCTACTCCAAAAAAAGTACCGATTAAGAAGAAAAGTATTTTGGTAAGCTCCATAGGTCTATTTTAAATTTTTGAGATTTTCCAATTAGATAAAATTTCGTTTTCCTTGATTAATAACGAATTAGGATTAGCTTCAAACTTTTGCCTACGCTCTTCCGTTATAGCATTAGACATCCACCAATCATATGTGTCTTTAATTGTTTCTTTTAAAGGTCTAAATGTTAGTCCTGCAGCTATAGATTTTGAATTCGAGATTCTGGCAGAACCGTAATTTTTTTTACTTGGCATAATCCAAGGTACGGAATAATAGACTTTGTTTTTAACTAAAAAGTCATAATCATCAACCATTACAAAAGACGATTTAACTTTAAAAGTTTTAGCTGCTTCTTTAACAAACTGTTGCATGGTTTGTGCAGATTTTGGACCAACTCCATTGTATGTGCCAAATTGTTTGTTTTCAGCCAATCTTATAAACCATTCAGCAATATCTCTAACATCTACATATTGAACAAGATCTTCCTTTTTTCCAGGGACTAATACTTCTCCACCTTTTGCAAGACGAATTGGCCAATGGATAAAACGATCGGTTTTGTCTGCAGGACCAATCATGTAGGTTGGCCTAACAACGATAGTATGTTCTTTACCAAAAGCTTTGATGGCTTCGAGTTCAGAACTGGCTTTCATTACGCCATATTCTTGTTCGTATTGTTCATTTTCAGAAAGTCCTTCTGGCATGCTTAAGACTAAGTCTGTGTTTTCAGAAATATTATCCGTTAGATAAGGATAGTATACTCCTGTTGAAGATGTATACATATACATACCAACATTGTTCTTTAATAAGTTAGCTGTTGCTTTAGTCCATTGAACATTTCTACCAGAATTATCTATAACCACATCCCATTTCCTATTTTCTAAAGCTGTAAGATTATTTTCTCTATCTCCAATAAGCTGTTCTACTTGGTTAAACAACTCAGCATGAACGGATGGTTTTGTTTTTCCTCTTGTGAATGTTGAAATCGAATGTCCGCGAGAAAGTGCATAAGCCACTTGATGAGGTCCTAAAAAGCTAGTGCCACCAAGAATTAAGATGCTTAGTTTTTTAGCATTGTCAGTTGTATCGCTGGTTTCTTGTTTAGCTTCAGATTTACAACCAATTAAACTGCTTCCTAATATCGGAATTGCTAAACTAGCTAATGCTCCTTTTTTTATAAATGCTCTTCTTGTGTTTGATTTTTTCATCCTTATAAACTTTAGAACCTAAAGTTATAAAAAAAGCGCAAGTTTATTCAACTTGCGCTTTTTAGCTATTAATCCTAAGGGTAAAAGATCTTACTAAATCTTGTTAGTGGTGCAAATCTAAAACTATTATATTGTTGAAAAATTGATGTATGTTAAGAAATCTAACTAAAATTACATTTCTTTTCTAATCCTACTTAAGCTCTCTGTAGTAATACCTAAATAGGAGGCAATATGATAGTTTTTTATACTCTTTTCGATATTTGGATAAGTATTAATGAAACGTAAATATCGTTCTTTAGCAGAAAGAGATAAATCAGCCAATATTCGTTTTTGAAAAGCTGCAAATGCGCGTTCGAGTTTAATTCTAAAAAAGCGATCTATCTTAGGAATTTGATTATATAAATAGCTTTTGTCTTGTTCGGTAATTTTGTAAATAGTAGCATCTTGAATCACTTCGATTGTCATTATTGACTTTTCAGAAGAGAAAAAAGCAGTGTAATCGCTAATCCACCAATCTTTAATCCCAAATTGGACTGTATGTTCTTTGCCGTGTGTATCAATATGATACGTTCTTAAACAGCCATTTAGAATGTAGTATTGGGTATCAACAATATCTCCAGCATTAAGTAAAATAGTGCCTTTTTTTACAATTATTTTATGAAACACGGATTCAATAATCTTAATTTCTTCGTCTGTGAAGCTAAGATTTTTAAAGATTTCTTTAATGATAGAATTATCGGATTGCACTTAAAATGAATTGGTTAGGAGCTATGAAAGTAATAAAAATCTGTTAGTTACCAATGTTAAATTCGATGCTATAAATTAATATTAGTTTATCTGCTTCTTTCTATAAGAAAAACCCACTTTGTTTTACAAAATGTTTTTTTTTGAGTAAAAAATACAGGACCAATCTCTGCATATAAAAAAATAATGAATTACTCTTTCTGCTGAGAAATATCTATTAATTTTCCTGCGATTGTAGTTACTTCTCTAATAGCACCTGATGTATTTGAAACAACAGCTATCACTGTTTTAAGCTTAGGTATAACAAATAATTGTGTTGAGGTTCCACGTTGTGCTCCATTATGCCCAATAATACTGTCTTCATTTTGTTTACCTCCGTAAAGATAGAACCCAAAACCATAACCGTTATTTACCTTTTCTAAACTATGGTGTTGCACCATAAGATTATATGTATCACTATTCACAAGTGCATTATTAATTAAGGCATTTCCAAACTTTACTAGGTCGTTAACCGTTGAGTAAAAACCACCTGCTGGTGTTCGGTTACTTAAATTATTAACTTTTGCTTCTTTAATCTTTCCTTTGCGATCTCTATGATATAATGTTGTTGCATTTTCTCTTTTTGCTTCAAGCCTTTCTATTCCGGTATTAGTCATATTTGCTTTATCCCAAATGTGTTTTTGCATATAAGCCTCATAAGATAAGCCCGAAACTTTTTCTATTAGTATGCCTAAAACAACATAACCATAACTTGTATAATAGAATTCTGTGCCTGGTTGAAAATGAAGTTTACGATCTTTAAATACATCATAAGCATCTAATAAGGAGGTGAAATTAATCTTGTTTTCGACTTCTCTATCGTTTTTATAAGCACCAATTCCTGAGGTGTGAGCTAATAGATGTTTTGTGGTAATTTTTGTTTTTCCTTTTTGAATAAACTCAGGGATGTACATATCAATAGGTAAGTTTATATCTATTAAGTCTTGCTCTACCAATTGCATTACTGCAATTGCTGTCATGGATTTAGCAATAGAAGCAGTTCTAACTTGTGTGTCTATAGTAAACGTTTGTTTTTTATCTTTATCAGCATAACCTGTGGCAGCTTCCCATTTGACTTCTTCATTTACAGAATAACTACCAGATGCTCCAACCACGAAACCATCTTTGACTAAAGTTTTTAATAAAGTGCTAGAGATTTCATTTCTATCTTGAGCTGTAATAAGAAATGTGCTTAATAATAAAATAATTACTGTGAAAAGTATCTTACTCATGATGATTTTATTTAAAATTGATTTGAGTCAAAAATAGAGCTACATCTTACTTTAATCATTGTATTTGTTGAGTTTGGGATAAACTATTCGTTTTTAGGGACGATTAGATTACCTCTAATAGTGCAGCTCTGTAATTTTTAGAAATAGGAACTTCCATTTCTGTTAATACAATACGACTAGAGCCATTCCATTCTTTAAAATGACTTGGGTTAATTAAATGTGAGCGATGTACTTTTAGTAAATCTGGCACATCATTTCGAATGCCTTTTAGCGTATTTCGAAGCAACTTTTTGTGCAATTTGCCATGTATTAAATAACTCACTTCAATATAATTATCTGCGCTAGAAATACATATTAAATCTTCTGGTGAGATTTGTAAAATATCTAACTTATTATCCCCTTTTAAGATAATTGCATTTTTGGCTTTATTTGGAATTTTTTTGTTTAAAAACCATCTACAGAATACAATAATAGTTAGAAGTACAAAAAAGATAGGAAGATATACCTCTAGCAAAAATTTCTGAAAGTCATAGCTGCCATTTACAATACTCGATTTGTAATAACCGTAACTTAATATAATTTGAATACCATTAAACCCAATAATGAAAAGAATTTCTGAAAGTAATGTCCATTTTCTAAAATGTTTAAAAGCCCAATTCTGAAAAGGAATCAATACCATATAAACCACAAAGCTTATCAACCCATAAATAGGTAAAATTTCTAAACGTGCACTAAAAGTGAGTTCTGCAATATCAAATGGAGCAATAAGAATCAAAAACAGCACTAACCATAAACTAATAATTAATGCTATAATTAGATGGTATTTATAAGATGTGTTTAAGGGCAGTTTTTGCATTTATAAAATGATTGATACGGACAAGTTAAGTTTTTATTGATATCGAAACAAAAAACCACCTTGAATGAACAAGGCGGTTTTGTTTTTAGAAATATGTATTTGCTATTTAGTGTCGTATGGACAAGATTGAAAATAGGCTTGCAAATTAAATTTTCTATCTGTAAAACGTTCAGATAAAATTTTAAAGGATTGTATACGATCTAATCTAAATGCACGATAATCGTTACGCAAATAACACCAAGCAATTAAAATCCATTTATTATTTGTAGAAAACAATGCATAAGGTTCTATTTTTCTAAAGGTCATATTAGGGTCAGCTGCTTTTATATAGTTAATTTCAACATAATTAAAATGTGTTATTGCTAATTGTATTTCGGACAAAGCATCGCTTGAGATGTTTTCATAATTAGTATCAAAAACATAAATTTTACTGGCTAATAATTCACTTTTTTCTTGAACAGAAGTGTGAAACACAGATTTAATCTTGGTAAGTGCTTCATTAAAATCTGTAGTAAATGAAGAATCATTAGTTTGATGTACAAGGAGTTGAGCCGTGATTAAAGCGTTGGCTTGTTTTTCGGTGAATTGCACAGGTGAAACAGCATAACCTTCCATAAGTGAGTAGCCTTTTCCTTCTATCGTGGTTACTGGTACACCAGCTTCTTCTATTTTTCTAATATCTCTATAAATAGTTCTTACACTTACATCAAACTTTTCTGAAAGCTCGCTCGCAGTTAGCAATCGTTTAGAACGCAGTAAGGTTAGTATAGATATTAAACGAGAAAGTTGAGACATAATTACAAAGATAGCGAACTGCTATGCAATTCGCTATCTGTTCGTTTTTTGAAAAATTGATTACATAAAAGAGTGTAGAGCTATACGATTGCCTTCTGTATCAATGAATTGAGCAATAAAGCCAAATTTTCCAATATCAGTTTTAGGCATTACAACTTTACCACCAGATGATTCCACTTTATTTAAAGAAGTGTTAAGATTTTCCCCACCATTTAAATAAATAGTCGCACCATCTTTTGTTGGGTTTTGTCCTTCAGCTTCAATAATAGCTCCACCAACACCATTATTGTCTTCGTCATATGAAAACATACCGTATTTTGTATTTTGTTCTGGCATATGATGGTCTTTAATTTCTGAATCCATAACGGTTTCATAAAACTGTTTTGCTCTTTTGTAATCTGTTACTGGGATTTCAAACCAGTTGACTGCATTTTTCATTTTTAATTGATTTATTTGTTAAACTTGATGCAAAGATATTTGGGTAAGTGTCACATTGTGTCAGAGGTCGTTTTTTAAATTTACTGCATAAAAAAAACCACTTTGAATAAACAAAGTGGTTTGAATTTTATATAGAATAAAATACTATTCGATTTTTTTGGCATTAGTTTCTTGTCCTCCTTGATATAAAGTAAAGCTTTCTACGTCTCCAGAAGTATTTTTATTAAATTTTACTTTAAGAGCTGTGACTTTAGCAAAAAAAGTAATTTCATCTTCGGCGAAAACTTCAAATTTTCCT
This sequence comes from Winogradskyella sp., assembly GCF_016744625.1. Classification (GTDB taxonomy): domain Bacteria; phylum Bacteroidota; class Bacteroidia; order Flavobacteriales; family Flavobacteriaceae; genus Winogradskyella. The sequence goes on along the minus strand of NZ_JADGDZ010000012.1, from coordinate 25,511 downwards.
TGACCTGAGGCTTGTCCAAAAATTTGATTGCCTTCTACAGTAACCTCAACATAGAAATTAGTACCTAATTCATATTTACCAGCATAGTGTTTTAAGATGTCATTAGATAAAGTGATTTCTTTTCTTGCTTCTGGCATTGGCTTATCGGTTTCTTTACCAATATTTTCTGTGTCAGTAATAAAAACAGCTTCACGTTTTCCATCAGCAGATTTTGAGAATTTGTATTCAATATTACCTTCTTCAAACATAAAACGACTTTCTGATAATGGGAAAATATCAAAAACTGTATTTGTATCAGATTCTCGCATGCTCTTTAAACTTCCATCTTTTATAAAAATATGTCTAATTGCACCATCTTCAAATTCATATGCACCAACCCATTGTTTCATTTTATCTTCAGATAGTTTTACAACATCATTCATCGTTGGATAAGGTTTTCCTATCGCAGCTGCAGCAAGATTTCTTGTTACAGCGCCAATGTCGTTACAACTACAATTACTCAAGCCTATCACATAGACATCTTCATCGATAAGATAAATTCCATTAGTAGAAGTTCCGAAAATACCACCACTATGTGTATAACCTTTCGATCCTTTTAGATTCATTTCTCCCAAGCCATAACCATAACCAATATGTTCTCCATTGTTAAGCTCTGAGCCATTAATGGCTTTATTTAATGTTGTCGCTTTTATAAACGTATTGTTTGCTAATGCATTTTGCCATTTTTGCATATCATCAATAGTAGATATTAAAGAACCAGCAGCATATGGTAAAGTCATGCTTAAGTAACTAGCATTAACATAACCATTTTCATTTTGTTCGTAACCTTCAACTCTGTTTTTAACGAGCTCTCTATTATTTCCATAACTCGAATTTTCCATACCTAAGTGTTCAAATATATTTTTCTCTATAAAGTTTTCGTAGGTGTCTTTAGAAATTACTTCTATGATTTTACCTAATAATACATAACCAGAGTTGTTATATCTAAACTCTTCACCTGGATCGAAATCCATAGGCTCGTTTTTAAAGTAATCGATGAGTTCATCTAAAGTCATATCATTTCTCGCGACTTCAACCAAGTTGCCTATACCAGTGTAACTTTTAATACCAGACGTATGATTCAATAAATGATGAACTGTAATCGTTTTACCAAGTGTAGGATAATCTGGAATAAATTTGGTAATAGGATCATCTAAACTTAATTTACCTTGTTCTTCTAACATTAAAATAGAAACAGCTGTAAACTGTTTTGTTATAGATGCTAGCATAAATACGTTTTCTGGAATCATGTCTACATCGAGTTCTAGACTAGATTTTCCGATAGCTTTTCGGTAAATGGTTTTTCCATTTTTTGCTACTAAAATTGTTGCTCCAGGTGTATTTGATATATAGTGTTGAGATACGATTTCATCAAATTGTTTTGTTAAATCTTGAGCTGAAATTGTTAGTGACAATACAAAGCTTAATAGAAATAAGGCAATAGAGAAGTTGGTTTTCATTTTTCTTGAAGATTGATTAGTGTTTATGAGACGATTCTCAGGATAATAAGTTACAAAAAAACCACTTAGAATTGATAAAGTGGGTTTTGATTTGAAACTTAATAGCTTATGTTAGCTACAATTATGTTTTAATAACTTCTATTGTATAGGTTGCAACAATATCGTTTTCAACTTTTAAGTGTACATCATAAAGACCTTTGTTTTTAAAACTATATTTAAAAGAGATAATTCCGTTTTCATTTTTAAGATCATATATTTTATAATGCTTTTTAGTAATTCCTGAAATCTTGATTAATGAAATTGTCTCTGTGGAAATTGTTTTTAATGATTTAAATCTAAAACTGATTTCTTCATTCTTCTTTAGTGTTGTTTTTAATTCTTTTGGGTCAATAGGTATTATTTGTTGCTTAAACGTTTCTCCATAAACTATAGGTTCTGCAACAAATTTTGTGCTTATTAAAGTTTCATCGAGTAACCATTTTCTTTGTAAAGGATAATGATTTTTAGCAAAAAGAACAGGTTCTGTTAAAAAATAACCATTGTTATAATCTTTCACAAAAAGGTTTCCGTTAATCATATAGCCACTAGACCAAGTGGCATCGCATAAATACCATTTGTTGTTGAGTTTTACGGCATTCCAAGAATGATTAGTAGATTCTAGCGCTTCAACATTAGTTTCAAAAGATCTTCCGTAGCCATCAACAATTTCACATTCAATGTTTGCCATAAAACATAATTCCTTTATGAGATAGGCATAACCTGTACACATGGTTTTTTTATATTTCAGTAATTTATTGAAAGCAATCCTTTTGTATTCATTATTCCATTTGATATATCCTAAACTATCATTTTTAAATTTTTCACGTTTTCTACTTACTTTATTGTGTTGGTAAGAATCACCACTTACATTCATACAGACCCAAGTGTAAATAGCTCTAAACTTTTCTACCTCAGTACTCAGATTATGAGTCAGTTTGTACGCAAGTACAGGTAAATTATTTAAGCTACGACCTTCATTAAGTTTTACAGTATTATCTGCTTTAGTAAAATCAATAGTTTTGAAATCTGAAACTTGAGAAAAAGCAATATTTAAAATGGAAGCAAAAAAGAAAAAGAGTATAGTTTTCATAAACTTTTCTGAATTAATTTCTTTTAGATTTATAAACTTGTTTAACGGCAACTTTGCCCATAAGGATATAAGATGTGTCTTCAATGTTTATTTTGAGTTCAATATTCGATGCTGAATCTTTATTCTCAATAATTACTTTTTGAGATTCAAAACCGACATAACTAATAATCAAAATATCTCCAATTTTTAGTTTTTCAGGAAATTCAAAATTCCCATCAAAATCGGTTTGAGTACCTATTATTGTGCCTTGTAAAACAACATTTGCTCCAGGTAAAGGAAGGCTGTCACTTCCAGTAAGAACGGTTCCCTTTACTATGATGTTTTTTGCAAATTTTGAAGTTTCAATTTCTGAAACATTTTTAGCTATTCTTCTAACTTCTTTTGCGTTTTGTGCTTGAGCAGTAATACTAGAGAAGAAGGCTAAACAAGCCAATCCAATGCCGCTTAAAAAGCTAAGTGTTTTGTTCTTTTTAGGTTCTTGGTTATGAGTTTTTAACTGAGTATCTTTAAATCGTCCACAAGTGTTTTGATTTTTTTTGTTTTTGAAGAATGTAATGATTTCATGAGTATTCATTTTTGTGAAGTCTATAACTTCTTTTTCACAAGAACCACAAAAACCACCGCTTGCAGTTGGTGAGAATTTGTCAAAGTTTTCTGAACATGGTGTTTTAATGTCTAAATTGAGTTGGTTTTTCATCATTTAAGGTTTTAATGTTTAGTACAAATCAAACTTAGATATCTATTAAGCTATAAAAAATAAGCAGTTAGTAAACGATGCTTTTTGATTAGTAAAGTATTACTTCTGGTTAGTTTGTGAAAAACAAAAAACCACTTTGAATTAACAAAGTGGTTTTGAGTAATTTATGCGATTGCCACGTCCTACGTCCTCGCAATGACAATTCCATTGAAACTATTTAATCATATCATAACTACGTTTAATAAAGTTTGTTAACTCTTCACCTTTTAAAAGGCCTTGAGATAAACGTGCTAAATCTAAACTTTGATTAATTAAGCGCTCTTGTTTCTTTTTGGTTTTGGTGCCTAAAATTTCACCAACCAATTCAGAATTTGTATTAACGATGAGGTTATACATTTCTGGCATGTTGCCAAACATATTCATTCCGCCTCCACCACCTGTAGCTTGCATCTCTTTCATACGACGCATAAACTCTGGTTGTGTTATAATGAAAGGTGACGCATCGCTATCCATAGCTTCTAATTGTACAGCGAACTTTTCAGAAGGGATAACATCTTTTAAAAGCGTATCTAATTCTGTTTGTTGCTCTTCTGTTAATTTAGAAATCGTTGTATCGTCTTTCTTAATTAAGTTATCGATATGATCACCATCAACACGTGCAAAAGAGATATTCTCTTTAGTCGTTTCTAACTTCTGAATTAAATGCGATACAATAGGTGAATCTAACATCAACACTTCATAACCTTTAGCTTTAGCAGCTTCAATATAACTGTGTTGCTGATCTTTGTTAGACGCATAAAGAATCACAAGTTTATCATCTTTGTCTGTCTGATTTGCTTTTATCTTATTGTATAATTCTTCATACGTAAAAAACTTACCATCTACTGTTGGATATAATGCAAAGGCGTCAGCTTTTTCGAAGAATTTTTCTTCAGATAACATTCCGTATTCAATAACGATTTTAATATCGTCCCATTTTGCTTCAAAGTCTTCACGATTGGCGTTGAATAAAGATTTCAATTTATCAGCAACTTTACGAGTGATATAAGATGAAATTTTCTTTACAGCACCATCAGCTTGTAAGTAAGAACGTGAAACGTTTAAAGGAATATCTGGCGAATCAATAACACCACGTAACATGGTTAAAAATTCTGGAACAATCCCTTCAACATTATCAGTAACGAATACTTGATTTTGGTACAGTTGAATTTTATCCTTCTGCATGTTCATATCATTCGTCATCTTAGGGAAATACAAGATTCCTGTTAAGTTGAACGGATAATCTACATTTAAATGAATATTGAATAAAGGCTCTTCAAATTGAGCAGGATACAATTCTCTGTAAAAATCTTTATAGTTTTGGTCTTCTAATTCAGCAGGTTGCTTTGTCCAAGCCGGATTTGGATTATTGATAATATCATCTACAGTAATCTGCTTATGAGGCTCAGTTGTTTCTTTACCTTCAGCATCAGTAGTTGTTTGTGGTGTAAATTCTGGATCGTTAATTTCTTTAGTCCCGAATTTAATAGGAATAGGCATAAACTTATTATACTTAGATAACAAGTTGCTAATGCGTCCTTCTTCTAAAAACTCTGTTGAATCTTCTGCAATATGAAGAATGATTTCTGTTCCTCTAGTGTCTTTATCAGACGCTTCTAAAGTAAATTCTGGAGAACCATCACAAGTCCAATGTGCAGCATCAGCTCCAGTATGTGATTTGGTGATAATTTCTACTTTTTCTGCAACCATAAAGGCAGAGTAGAAGCCAAGACCAAAGTGACCTATGATTCCTGAATCTGCTGCAGAGTCTTTGTATTTGTCTAAAAACTCTTCAGCACCAGAAAAAGCAACTTGGTTAATATACTTTTCAACCTCTTCTGCTGTCATTCCTAACCCTTGGTCAATAATGTGAAGTTTTTTACCTTCCTTATCAATTTTTACTTCGAGTTGAGGATTTCCGTATTCAGATTTAGAGTCACCAATACTGGTAAGGTGTTTTAGCTTTAGTGTGGCATCTGTACCATTACTAATAAGTTCACGTAAAAAGATTTCGTGATCACTGTATAAGAATTTTTTAATTAACGGAAAGATATTCTCTACCGATACATTAATACTTCCTTTTGTCATTTTATGTCGTATTTGTCATTCCTGCGTGGGCAGGAATCTGATTAATTAATGTTTTAATTACATTTTACTATTAGTCAAATAAAATACCAAGACTTAAAATGTGACAAACTGACACTTTATTCTTCAGAAAGTAGGAATCTCAATAATTGAAAAAGTAAACTTCAAAACCTAAAGCTTCTATTTGGTATATGGAATTTATATTTTGTACTTTGCTTATTCTAAAATTTTAAACAAGACGATGTACAATTCAAAAATAATAGGCTTAGGGAAGTATGTGCCAAATAATGTGGTGACGAACGATGACTTGTCTAAAATGATGGATACGAATGACGAATGGATAACCGAACGAACTGGTATTAAAGAACGTCGATGGGCTGTAAAAGGTGATGGTGATACTACAGCAACAATGGGAGTGAAAGCTGCTAAAATCGCCATAGAACGATCTGGGTTAGATAAAGATGATATTGATTTTATTGTTTTTGCAACTTTGAGTCCAGATATGTATTTCCCTGGTCCTGGTGTGCAAGTACAACATGCCTTAGATATAAAAACGGTTGGCGCGTTAGATGTACGTAATCAATGTTCTGGTTTTGTTTATGCTATTTCTGTAGCAGATAATTTTATAAAAACTGGGATGTATAAAAATATCTTGGTAATAGGAAGTGAGTTGCATTCTCACGGTTTGGATAAAACCACTAGAGGTAGAGGAGTCTCTGTAATTTTTGGTGATGGAGCAGGAGCTGCAGTTTTAACTAGAGAAGAAGATACCTCTAAAGGTATTTTATCTACACATCTACATTCACAAGGAGAGCATGCAGAAGAATTAGTATTGATTGCACCAGGTATGGGAAAACGTTGGGTCAATGACATTATAGCAGAGAACAACCCTGATGACGAAAGTTATTTCCCATATATGAATGGTACATTTGTATTTAAAAATGCCGTAGTGCGTTTTAGCGAAGTGATTATGGAAGGTTTAATGAAAAACAGTCTACAAGTTGATGATGTAAATATGTTGATTCCACACCAAGCGAATTTGCGTATTGCACAGTTTATACAACGCAAGTTTAAATTGAATGACGACCAAGTCTTTAATAACATACAGAAATACGGAAATACTACAGCAGCCTCAATCCCAATAGCTTTAACTGAAGCTTGGGAAGAAGGCAAAGTAAAAGAAGGTGATACTGTTGTCTTGGCTGCTTTTGGTAGTGGTTTTACTTGGGGAAGTGTTATTATTAAGTGGTAACAAATTCCTTCGGAAGCAGGAATCTTATAAAACTAGATATAGATAAATTAATCAATCATAATAAAAAAAGCCCAAACACTAATTGCGTCTGGGCTTTTCTGCTATTAACCAACTTAACTAACACTATTATAAATTTTCATTTATAATTACTATTACTTAAAACTTATCTATTACTATAGACGTAATAATTTTAATTTTATTACATGGCAAAATAGATTTAACGTGTATTTAACAAAAACCCGAAACAAGACGTTTCGGGTTTTCTTTATCTAATAGTCAAACATTAACACTAACCATCAACTATGTATGCAGACTATTAAATATTATCTTCATTATAAACTTTTATGCCTTATATATTAAAGACACTTAAGTAAGCTCAGTGTGACACTTTATTTGTTTAAAATAAGCCTCCTCCTTGTTTTTCATCATTATCGCGACGCTTACGAGATTTAGCTCTATATTTTCCTCCACCAAAACGGTAAGATAATCGACCAGATATTTGTTGACTTTCAAAATTGAATTGCCCTTTTTGTAAGAATGGTCTTTGTCCATTAAATTGAGCAAACATAGTATCAAAAATGTCATTGTAACTTAGGCTAAAGCTAGCTCTGCCTTCCATAAAACTATAACGCATACCTAAGTTAACCATCATCATGTCTTCCATTTCAAATTGGATATTTTTATTCTTAGCTCTATACATTCCAAATACAGAGAAACTTAAGCTCTTATTTACTTTAAAGTTGTTGAAGGCTCTTAGGTTCCATGCTATATTGTCAACTTCAACAGTACTTAAAATAATATTTTGGTTGGTGTCAAACGATTCTGCTATACTTTTTTGTGTCTGAGAGAATAAATCGAAACTGGCATTAATACTCCACCATTTTGTTGGGCGATAACTCGATGATAATTCTATACCATAAGACGTGGTATTATCAAAGTTTAAATTTGTTAAGATCAATCTATTAACGTCTGTTCTGTCAATTAAAATGGCTTGTTGTATTTCGTCTTCAATAATTCTATAAAACACACCAGCTGTAATGCTTCCTTTTTCTAATTGTCTTGTGTAATTGGTTTCTATTGAATTAGTAAACTGAGGACGTAATTCTTGATTTCCGAACTGAGAAATTAAAGGAGTATTCCATTCTGGTAGTGGATTAACTTGTCCAATACCAGGACGATCAATTCTTCTACTATAGCTTAACTGATACGAATTCTTTTCGGAAGGAGAATAGGTAAAGAATGCAGAAGGGTATAATTCAAAATAATCATTTTCAAACGGAATAGCCAGTTCTTCATTAGATGCTAAATCTTTTTTAAATGCTTCAGAATCTACATTTACAGTCTCAGCTCTTAAGCCAACTTGATAACTCCATTTTTCTAAGGTTTTACCATAAGTAGCATAAGCTGAGTAGATATCTCTTGTATAATCAAAACGCGTAGTCGTTGGAATATAATCTCCAGCCTGATTTCTTTCTCGTCCATCAGATTCATAAAAAATACTATTATCAAACAAGCGTGCTTGCAAGCCTAACTCTAATTTTACCGTTTCAGATAAAGGTTTTACATAATCTAAATTTATAGTTGTACGATTTCTATCCGTGTCTGTGTCTTCTAAAAAATTTGGACGCTGCGAACTAAAAAATTTATTACTTGTTATTTGAGACCCTTCATATATATTATGATCTACTTCTAACTCAATATTTTGACCTTCTTCATCAAAATCGTGCTTATAATTAAGATTGTATTGTTGCGAATCGTTTTCTCCATCACCATTAGTCAATTGAGATTCATTTAGAGACGTATTTGTAAGATAAGCAATATTAGAATTTACGTTTACTTTTCCGTCAAAGATATTTTGATTTGTAAATACAGAGATGGTGTTCTTATCATTTAAATAATAGTCTAAACCAACTTTAAATAAATGCGATTTATTATTATCTAGGATATTGAAATTTTGCTGAATTTCTTGTTCAATTCTATTAATCTGTCCGTAGTTGAATCTTTTTTGAACACTGTTACTATAAGATCCGTAAGCATTAAATTTTCCGTTTCTATAATTAGCATCAATAGAGCTATTAAATTTAGGCTCAATATCATGAGCTAAACCAACATTAATATTACCATTAAAACCAATTTGCGTGTTTTTATGAAGAACAATGTTAATGATACCACTCATTCCTTCAGGATTATATTTTGCAGAAGGATTGGTAATTAATTCAATACTTTTAATAGATGTTGATGGAATCTGCTTTAGTAATTGTTCTGCAGGAATATTAGACAGTTTCCCATCTACCATAACACGTACATTTTGGTTTCCTCGTAAGCTTATAGAACCTGTTTGTTGGTCTACACTTACCGAAGGTAGATTATTCATAATCTCACTAGCAGTTGCACCAGCAGTTTGTAAATCTTTACCTATAGTAATCACTTTTCGATCTACTTTTTGTTGAATTGTAGAGACATCTGCAACTATAGTTACTTCATCTAAGCCAGTAGCTTCCTCTTCTAATTTAACATCTCCTATATTAACCTTGTAGTTACCTTTACCTAATTTTATAGGTTTGTCAATAGTTTTATAACCTACAAATTGAATAGAGACTACGATATCTCCTTCAGGAATTCGGTCTATTTTAAAAGTTCCGTCATTATTGGTAATACCACCAGTAATCACTTTATTAGCGGCATCTTTTATAACGATATTAACGTATGGAAGTGGTTCGTTGAGTTCTGAGTCTAAAACACGTCCTGAGACAGAACCGTTTTTTACATCTGAATTTGAATTGGGTTGTGCACTTAAAATGGTAGATGAGACCATAATAAGCATTAAGAAGAAATGCTTCATTTTTTTGATTGTTTTTTGATTGATTGATAGTTTCTTAATGTGTAGACGACTATTTTTATACTATGTTACTCTATTTAACATTACTTAACATCTTTTTAACAAATGATAAAAAAAACATTGGTACTTGGTGCTTCACTAAAACCAGAACGATACTCTAATATTGCTATAAATAGATTAAAAAGTTATAATCATGAGGTTAAAGCTTTTGGGTTAAGAAAAGGTGAAGTAAAAAGTGTTAATATTGATACTGAATTATTACAATATGATGCTATTGATACTGTAACTTTATATTTAAATCCAAAACGTCAGGAAGTGTATTACGATTATATTATAGGATTAAAACCTAATCGTGTTATTTTTAATCCAGGCACTGAGAATCCTGAATTCTATAAATTACTCAACGAAAATAATATTGAATATGAAGCGGCTTGTACTTTAGTGTTGTTGGCAACAAATCAGTATTGAAAACTTAATTTAAGAGGTGCTTACTCGTTAGTTTTAATTGCCTTGTGTTGTTTGATAAGTAATAATCCTATAAAAGTAATTAATCCATTAAGTGGAAGAATTTCCCAGTGAAATTTATAAGCTCCTATTATAGATTCTGGTAAAGATGTAACACCAAAGGTTAACAAAATTGATGCTAAAGCAACAATCCATGCATAGTTGTCTTTAATCTGATGTTTTGTTAAAATCCCAAAAGCAAATAAACCAAGTAAAGGACCATATGTAAATGTAGCAAAAGTAAATAAGTTACTTACTACATTTCCTTCAAGCATGTTAAAGAGTAATACGACAAGAACCAACACAATTGAAACGCCAATATGTACTTTTTTTCGCAACGGTTTCTGTGCTTCTTTTGGTTTGTTTTCAATATTTAAAAAGTCAACACTAAAAGACGTCGTTAACGAGGTTAAGGCACTATCTGCGCTAGAGTACGCAGCGGCAATTAAGCCTATGATAAATGTAACGGCTAAAGCAGAGTCTAATCCTTGGTTCATCGCAATTTCGGGAAATAATAAATCTGTTCGAGTTCGCCCTTCTAAAACAGGTATATCTAGTCCAAATTTTTCAACATAGATAAATAATAAAGCTCCTAATGATAGGAATATAAAATTGACAAATACTAACATAGTTGCCATACTAAAAATGTTTTTCTTAGCTTCTTTTTGATTTTTACAGGTTAAGTTTTTTTGCATCATGTCTTGATCTAAACCAGTCATGGCAATAGCAATGAAAATACCTCCTATAAAATATTTCCAGAAATATATTTTAGCATTTGGATTATCAAAAAAGAAAATTTGCCCTTTTGCTTTAAATTCTGAAGAGCCTAAGAACTCAAAATAAGTCCAATCTAATTTTGCATTAATCAAATAGATGGCTACACCAACTGAAGTTAGCATAGCTAAAGTTTGTAAAGTATCTGTCCAAACAATAGTTTTAATACCTCCTCTATTAGTATATAACCATATTGATAAAATGGAAATAACAACGGTTAGCCAAAACGGAACTCCCATTTGTTCAAAAACAATATATTGCATAGCAAGTGCTACCAAAAAAAGTCTAAATGAAGCACCAGTTACTCTAGATAATAAAAAGAAAAAGGCACCAGTTTTATAGCTTACTTTTCCGAAACGCTGTTCTAAATATTGGTAGATAGAAGTGACATTGAGTTTGTAGTAAATCGGAATTAAAACTAAGGCGATAAATAGGTAGCCTACAAAAAAACCAAAGACACCTTGCATATACGCAAATTGTTGCCCTCCAATCAATCCTGGTACTGATATAAAGGTAACACCAGATAGAGATGCGCCTATCATACCAAAGGCAACAATATACCATGGAGATTGTCTTTTGGCTTTAAAAAAAACATCATTACTATCGTCTTTTCCTGTAAAATAAGAAATCAATATTAGTACACCGAAGTATACAATTATTAATATGAGTATTGAAGTAGGAGTCATAAATCGAAATCTTAATTAAGAAAATTTTATGAAAAATAGTACATTTGAAAAAAAAGAGCTACTTAAAAAGAAATAAATTATGAAAAAGATTGCCTTATTATCTACATGTCTTCTGTTAGCCTTCAATTTATTCAGTCAAGATTATCATGAGCTTATTGCTGAAGGAACACATACGATTGAATCTATCGTTGAAGTTGCTGAACGTCATTTTGATTCTGTCGGAAGAGAGCGTGGAACAGGATATAAACCCTTTAGACGTTGGCAATATTTTGCTGAACGCGCTATGGATGAAACTGGAATGTTAAAATCTCCAGAGTTTTACTATAATGAATTACAAGATTATAATGCAAGAGTTAATAATGAAGGTTTCGCTTCTAGAACTATAGTTGGTACTTGGGAAGAAATGGGACCAACCTATTGGAATGCTTCTGCTGGTTGGAATCCTGGTGTAGGTCGTGTAACTTCTATAGCTATTGAAGATGGTAATTTAGATCACATTATTGCTGGTGCTAATACAGGTGGAGTATGGAAAAGTATGGATGGTGGCTCTTCTTGGACGGTTTTAACAGATAACTTAGCGAATATAGACGTTTATGCCTTAGCGATAGATCCATTAAATAATATGACTTATTATTGGGGCTCAACAGGAGGTTCTATTTTTAAATCTACAAATGGTGGGTCTACTTGGACTTTGCATAGTAGTTTACCTGGAGGAACAGTAAACAAAATTCTAATTCATCCCACAAATACATTAAAGATGTATTGTAGTGCTCAAGGTAGTGGGTTGTACAAGTCCGCAGATGGTGGTCTGTCATGGGCGATAATCGATAATAGTGCAACAACAGGTTTTGATTTTGAATTTAAGCCAGGTGACCCAAATGTAGTGTATGCATCTGGAACTGATTTTTATAAATCTACTGATGATGGTGCTACGTTTAACACAAGTGATGGCTTGGAAGTATGGTCGCAAGAATTTGTAAATGGAAGTACATCTTGGACAACAGCTGGTTCAAATCAAGATAATTCGGTAACACCAAGAACAGGTAGCGGTTTAGGATTATTTTATATTAGTAATTTTTCTACACCATCAACACGTTTAATTACGCCAGCAATGAATTTAACCGGAGCTGTAAATCCTCAAGTAAATTTCTCTTATACACAAGTTAATTGGGAGGGAGATATTGACGAACTCAAAGTTTTATATAAAACATCGGCTACAGGTAATTGGGTTGAGTTAGCTAATTATACTGCAGAAGTTTCAAGTTGGGCGGATATTAGTATTCCATTACCTAATCCTAGTGCAGAATATTATGTGGCTTTTGAGGGCACATCTAATTATGGAAGAGGTTTAACTTTAGACGATATTTCTATTACTACCAATAATTTAGGTGTAGTTTTTACAGATGGTTTCGAATCTGCTGATAATGCTTTTTCATCTGGTGTTAAAATGATTGGTGTTTCACCTAATGATTCTAATGTAGTATATGTTTTAGAGGCTGCAGGTGGTGTTTTTGGAGGGTTTCATAAATCTACTGATGGAGGTGATACATTTACAAAATTGAGTCATGTAGGCAAAAATTATTTTGGCTATGATACTGATGGTCTAGACACTAGTGGTCAAGCGCCTAGAGATATGGACATTAGTGTACACCCAAATGATGTTAATGATGTGCATATTGCTGGCGTAAATACATGGAGATCCACAGATGGTGGTGCTAATTTTAGTATAACGTCTCAATGGACACCCGGAAACGCTAATAATTTAGGTATTGGTTATTGTCATGCGGATGTAGATATATTACAATTTGCAGGAACTGGTCTAAATGCAAAACTTTTTGTAGGTTCAGATGGTGGGATTTTTAAAGCAAATAATCCAACTATAGTAAATAGTAGCTATTACACAGATTTAACACCAGGAATGGGAATTAGACAATTCTATAGAATTGGAATCAGTCAAACAAATCCTGTTGTGGTTACTGGTGGTTCTCAAGATAACGGAAGTTCAGTTATGGCTGTAGATGGGACATGGACGGATTGGCTGGGCGCTGATGGTATGGAAGGTTTTGTAGATAAGAATAATTCTCAGATTATATACGGTACCACTCAATTTGGAGGACTCAATAAATCTACAAATGGAGGTTCTAATTTAGTAGGGATTACGTCTCCTGTTGGTGATGGTAATTGGAATTGGGTTGTCCCTATCGAACAAGACCCAATAGTTCAAAATACAATTTATGCGGCTTACAAAGAAGTTTTTAAATCTTTAGATGGTGGAGCTACATGGAATTCAATATCTCAAGATTTTGGAGTTAACATCGATCATTTTAAAATAGCTTCAACCGACAATAGTAAAATGTATTTAGCTATTAATGGTGCGTTTTGGTACACAACTAATGGAGGAATTTCTTGGGCGCAATCTACTTTAAATTTAGCTGGTGGTGGAATAAATGAAATAGCTGTGCATCCTACAAATCCTAATAAAATTGCAATTGCTACGACCAATAGTGAGAGAGTTTATTTAAGTAATGATAATGGTCAATCATGGGTATCTATACGTTGGGATTTGCCTAACTTCTCTTCACAAGCATTAACTTGGCAAAATAATGGGAAAGATGGATTGTATGTAGGTATGAACTATGGCGTTTATTATACGGATAATGATTTAGGAAATACTTGGGTGCTATTTAATAATGGATTACCAAATGTTAGAATTAATGAACTCGAAATTAACACAGCAGATAATAGAATCTACGCTGCTACCTATGGAAGAGGGTTGTGGAGATCTAACGTTTATGATGTGACTTTAAGTGTTAATGATTTTGAATTTAATGATTTGTCTGTATATCCAAATCCTGCCAAAAGTGAAGTAAATTTAAAATGGAATAAATCTGAAGATGTTAGTGTTAGAATATATAACACACTTGGTAAGGTTGTATACTATGGTAAAGAAGTAAATTTATTCAACGGCTTAAAGGTTAATGTATCTACATTCAACTCAGGTGTTTATTTTGTGAAATTAAACACTGCTAAAGGTGAAATTACTAAAAAGTTGATTCTAAAATAATAGTTGTATTAATACTAATGCCAAATAAATTTTAAAATTATTTATTCGGTTATTTTGAAGTCTATTTGGTATAATAAACCCAATTGTAAATCATTTTCAATTGGGTTTTTTTATTTCTAAAAATCTGTACCTTCGCAGCTATGGAATTTTCTTCAAAACTCTTAGAAAATGCAGTAAACGAAATGTCGCAGTTACCAGGTATTGGTAAGCGTACAGCTTTGCGTTTGGTGTTACATTTGCTCAGGCAGCCAGAAAATCAGACTTTTCAATTGTCTAATGCTTTGTCTAAGGTAAGAGCTGAAATTAATTTTTGTAAATCATGTCATAATATAAGTGACAAAGTATTGTGTGAAATATGTGATAACCCAAATCGAAATGCGGAATTAGTTTGTGTGGTTGAAGATATAAGAGATGTTATGGCTGTTGAGAATACCAGTTCTTTTAAAGGACTTTACCATGTGTTAGGCGGGAAAATATCACCAATGGATGGTATTGGTCCACAAGACTTAAATATTAATTCTTTAGTAGAAAAAGTGAAACTAGGTAAAGTAAAAGAATTGATTTTTGCTATGAGTCCAACAATGGAAGGAGACACTACCAATTTTTATGTTTTTAGACAAATACAAGGTTGTAATGTTACCATGTCTACAATAGCTAGAGGAGTTGCAGCAGGTAATGAATTAGAATATACAGACGAAATTACCCTAGGTCGAAGTATTATCGATCGTGTACCTTTTGAAGCCTCATTAAAATCTTAAGTTTGTCTTGAAGTTATCAGTAATCATACTCAACTATAATGTGCGCTATTTTTTAGAGTTATGCTTAAAAAGTGTTGAAGCAGCAATACAAGGTGTTGATGCAGAAATTATAGTTGTAGATAATAATTCTCCTGATGATAGTTGCGACATGGTAAAGCAATTATTTCCATCAGTACGTTTGATCGAGAACAAAGAAAATTCAGGATTTTCAAAAGGAAATAATATTGGTGTCGCTCAAGCTAAAGGAGAATATTTATGTATTCTTAATCCAGATACTGTCGTTGCAGAAGATACATTTACTAAATTGATTGCTTTTGCAGATACTAAAGACAATCTCGGAATTGTAGGATGTCAACTTATTGATGGTAAGGGTAAATTTCTTCCAGAAAGTAAACGTAATATACCAAGTCCAAAAGTGGCATTAAAAAAACTTTTAGGAGATGATAAGTCCTATTATGCGAACCAATTAGCAATTGATTCTATAGGAAATGTTGAAATACTTGTTGGTGCTTTTATGTTTGTTCAGAAAGATGTTTACGAGGCAGTTGGTGGATTTGATGAAGATTATTTTATGTATGGAGAAGATATAGATTTATCATACAAAGTTCTTAAAGCTGGCTATAGTAATATGTATTTTGGTGAAACCACTATTATTCACTTTAAAGGAGAAAGCACATTGAGAGATAAAAAATATGCGAAACGCTTTTATGGAGCGATGCAAATTTTTTATAAAAAACATTTTAAACGAAATACCATTTTTAATGGTTTGGTTTGGCTTGGTATTAAATTGGCTTATGGTATAAGAAAGGATCCTATTAATGTGAATATAAAACCTTATAGATCTTACGTGTATTCTTCTGGAATTGATGAGGCTTTAAATGTTCAATTACCAGAACCTACACACCTTATGACTTCAATATTAGATGAGGTAAAAAATGATAGTATGTTGGTTTACGATTTTAATTATATGAACACAAAGGATACAATAGCCGATTTAAAACAGAAATCAATACAAAAGAATATTGTTTTTAGATTTCTTCCAAAAAGCAGTAAATTTATCATCGGAAGCGATAGCGCAATCAATAGAGGTGAAGTGTTACACTTCTAATACGTGGATTAATTGAATTAAAATCAATAAAATATCTGTTTTTTTATTAATTTTGCAATCGATTACAAAATAAAGACCTTCAAATTATAGATATGGCAAAGTTTGAACTTAAGTTACCTAAAATGGGAGAGAGTGTTGCAGAAGCAACAATTACCTCTTGGCTTAAAGATATTGGTGATACTATCGAATCTGATGAAGCAGTTTTAGAAATTGCTACAGATAAAGTAGATAGTGAAGTTCCAAGTGAAGTAGATGGTGTTTTAGTTGAAAAACTATTCAATGTTGATGATGTTGTACAAGTAGGACAAACAATCGCTGTTATTGAAACTGAAGGTGGAGATACTGTTGAAGTAAAAGCTCCAGCTGCAGAGCCGATTGCTGAGCCAGAAGCACCAAAAGCTGTGGCTGAGGTTGCTCAAACGGTTGTAGCCGCAAAAGCTACTGTAGAACCTGTTGTCTCTTCTGGAGATCGTTTTTATTCGCCATTAGTAAAGAATATAGCTAAAGCTGAAGGTATTACTCAAGTTGAATTAGATACAATTCCAGGAACAGGAAAAGATGGTCGTGTTACTAAGAATGATATAAAATCGTATTTACAATCTCGTAGTTCTGCTCCAGTTGTAACTCCAAAAGCTGAACCTGTTACATCTAATAATACTGTCTCGTCGAGCGTAGTCGAGACGAAAAAAATAGAAACACCTAAGCCTGTTGCAAAACCTGTTGTAGCTTCTGGTGATGATGAAATCATTGAAATGACTAGAATGGGCAAGCTCATATCTAAACACATGGTTGATTCTGTGCAAACTTCTGCACATGTACAATCTTTCATTGAAGCAGATGTTACTAACATCTGGAACTGGAGAAGCAAACATAAAGACAGCTTTAAAAAGCGTGAAGGTGAAAATCTTACGTTTACACCAATATTTATGGAGGCAGTGGCAAAAGCCATTAGAGACTTCCCGATGATTAATATTGCAGTACAAGGCGATAGTATCATTAAAAAGAAGCATATCAATTTAGGTATGGCTGCAGCATTAGGAGATGGTAATTTAATTGTACCAGTAATTAAAGATGCAGATCAACTTAACTTATTAGGCATGGCTAAAAAAGTAAATGATTTAGCCAAGCGAGCAAGAGAAAACAAATTGAACCCAGACGATATACAAGGTGGAACCTATACAGTAACCAATGTTGGTACATTTGGTAGTATTATGGGAACACCTATTATTAATCAACCACAAGTTGCTATTTTGGCTTTAGGTGCCATTAGAAAAGTGCCTGCAGTCATAGAAACACCAGAAGGTGACTTTATTGGTATTCGTTACAAAATGTTCTTATCACATTCTTATGACCATCGTGTTGTAAATGGAGCACTAGGTGGACAGTTTGTAAAAGCGGTAAAAGATTATTTAGAGGCTTGGGATTCTAATAGAGAGATATAAATTCCTACGAAGACAGGAAATCGAAGATTCAGCGAAGCTAATCTTAATAATAACAAACAAAAAGCACAGTTATAGGACTGTGCTTTTTGTATATATGCTATTAATCTATTATTTAAATAATTTTCTATTCTAATTCTTCACAAGAAAATCCAATAAGTTTAAGCTGGCTAATAATATCGTTATCACTTAAAGTTTTATTAGATTCTATTCTTAATACTCTGTCAATATCTTCTAAATCGACAGACCATTTGATAATACTTCGATTTGAACTAAATAGCAACTGTATCATATCTACATCTAGATTAGATTCAATATTTGTTTTAAATATGTGAACTTTTAAAACGTTTGTAGGGCTTTTATAAAATGGACTAATCATTAGATTCATTATTATTGATTATACGGTCTACATAAGCTTCGTATGCTTTGTTGCCTTCTTGTTTCCAGAAGTCATCATAATGCTTCCATTTAGAGAATTCTCCTTTAGACTCGTGTTTGCAATTAGGCTTTTTAGAGTGTTTTTTGTCTTTACTTCCAAAGCCACCACAACCACCTAATAGGATTTTAAACAATATAAAAATGCCTACTGCTTCCCAGTATGTAAGTGTGGTGAGGCCAAATATCATTGGCATTAACCAATTCCATAACCACATAATAACAAAGCCAAACAAAATGGCTAATCCTGTTATAAATATGATACCAAATATTATCATCCCTGCAATTTCTCCAGGAGATTTGCCTCTCATTTTGTGTTTAAAGTAATTTGACATATTCTTTATGTTTTAAGTATTTATTGTTTTGATTTTAAGTTTTTGTATAAGAGTGAAATAGCTCTATGTCTTCTAGACATTAATGTGCCAATTGGAATGCCTGTTTCTTGTTCTACCTCTTTATAAGTATAGCCTTCAAAGTCTATGGCTATTATAATATCTCTATAATTGGGCTTAAGGTTAATTATTGCTACTTTTAATTGATGTTTCATTTGTTCAGGATATAAATCTGATGGTACTTCATAAATTAAGTTGACAAATTCAATTAATTTGGCTTCATTTTGTGATTCATAATCGACCTTGTTTTTTTTAGAAGCCCTCATAACATCGATAATCTTGTTTTTAATAGCATGATAAACAAATCCAGCTACATTATTGATTGGTGAATATCTGTCAGCACTAGTAAAAAGTTTTAGCGCCACATCTTGAATAATGTCCTCAGCATCTTTATTGACACTAGCCTTAAGATTTGACTTTACATAAGATTTAAGAGAAGTATACTCCTCATTAAAAAATGTGTTTAGTTTTTTACTGTTTTCTGATTGATTCATTTAAAAGTGCTTCTTTACAGCTCTCAATTATAAAGACGTGAGTTTTTAAATCTATTGCATTTTTTTTCTTATTAATTAACGACGAATTAGAATTGAATCTGTTTCAGTATTATAATTTCACAAAGTCCGTTTAGCTTTTTTACTACTTACAAGGCTATTCTACTTATTCTATTTATCTTTGAGTAACAAAATAAAAATAATGCAACTCAACCTTAACAAGCCCATCTGTTTTTTCGATTTAGAAACCACAGGAATCAACATTTCTAAAGACAGAATTGTAGAAATATCTATCCTTAAAGTTTATCCAGATGGTAAGGAAGAAACTAAAACTTGGGTGGTGAATCCTGAGATGCCAATTCCGGTAGAGGTGACTGCAATCCATGGAATTTCAGATGCAGATGTTGTTGGTAAACCAACTTTTAAAGAATTATCTAAAGAAGTTTATAACCTTATAAAGGATTCTGATTTAGGTGGCTTTAACTCTAATCGTTTCGATATTCCGTTGTTAGCAGAAGAATTACTGAGAGCAGGAGTTGATTTTGACATGAAAAACAGTCAAGCCTTAGATGTACAAACTATTTTTCATAAAATGGAACAGCGTACATTAAGCGCAGCTTATAAATTCTATTGCGATAAGAACTTAGACGATGCGCATAGTGCAGAAGCAGATACAAAAGCTACTTACGAAGTTTTAAAAGCACAATTAGATCGTTACGAGGATTTAGAAAACGATACCAAGTTTTTGGCAGAATTTAGTACACACAAAAAGTTTGCAGATTTTGCAGGTTTCTTAATCTTTAACAAAGAAGGAGAAGAATGTTTCTCTTTTGGTAAGCACAAAGGAAAACGTGTAGTTGATGTTATGGATAAAGAACCAGGATATTTTGGTTGGTTGCTTAATGCAGATTTTCCGCTTTATACTAAAAAAGTGTTAACTGCTATTAAGTTGAGACAGTTTAATAATAAATTGAGCTAACACCTAACAATGAAACTAATCTGCATAGGTCGCAATTACACAGACCATATTAAAGAATTAGAAAACGAAAAACCAACAGATCCTGTAGTGTTTTTAAAGCCAGATACAGCAATTCTATTGAAGAAACAGCCGTTTTTTATTCCAGATTTTTCGGATGATGTGCATCATGAAGTCGAAGTTTTGGTAAAAATCAAAAAAGTTGGGAAACATATCGATAAAAAATTTGCACATAAATATTACGACGATATCGGACTTGGAATTGATTTTACAGCGCGCGATCTCCAAGCGCAATTAAAAGCGAAAGGATTACCTTGGGAAAAGGCCAAAGCCTTTGATGGTGCTGCTGTAATAGGGAAGTGGTTGCCAAAAACCAATTTCAAAAATGTAAATGATATTAACTTCAGTTTAAAGAAGAATGATGAAGTTGTTCAGTCTGGTAATACAGAATTAATGCTTTGGAAAATTGATGAACTTATCGAATATGTCTCAAAATATTTCACTTTAAAAATTGGAGATATTATATTTACAGGCACACCTGCTGGAGTTGGTAAGGTTTTTGCAGAAGATCGATTAATAGGATATATTGAAAACGAAGAATTGTTTTCTATTAAAATTAAATAAATGCCACAACATTATAAATTAGATCGCGTACGCGACATGGCTGATAACGATGAAGATTTCGTTGCAGCACTAGCAGCAGCTTTTATAGAAGAAGTACCAGAAGATGCAGAACGTTTAAGGAAAGCTGTACCAGAAGAGGATTTTTACGAAACCTATCAAGCAGCACACAAAATGAAACCTACCATAGATTTATTTGAACTCGGTGTTTTAGATAAGTTAATCGTAGTTCAAGATTGGGGAAAATATGAAGAATCTGGAAAGAATGTAGACGCACAACTTCAAATTGTACTCAACGCTGTAGAAAACGCTACAAACGAAATTAAAGCTGACTTCGGACTTTAAATGAGTTTATAAAATGCAAGCAGAGATTATTACTATTGGCGATGAGATTCTCATTGGTCAGGTTGTCGATACAAATTCAGCATTCTTAGGAAAGGAACTCAATAAGGTTGGTGTTTCCATTTATCAAATTACATCAATCCAAGATGATAAAGAGCATATTCTAAAAGCTTTAAAAGAAGCTGAAGAAAATGCAGATATTATTATTGTTACTGGTGGATTAGGACCTACCAAAGATGATATTACCAAACAGACTATTTGCGAATACTTTAACGATACTTTGGTTGAGAACGAAGACGTCTTAGCACATGTTAAGGATTTGTTTACTAAATACATTAAGCAACCATTTTCAGATCTTAATAATCAACAAGCTTTAGTGCCTTCTAAGGCTAAAGTATTGATGAATAGGTTTGGTACAGCTCCTGGAATGTGGTTAGAAAAAAAAGGAAAAGTATTTGTGTCGCTTCCTGGAGTTCCTTTTGAAATGAAAGCACTAATCACTGATACTGTAATTCCTGCTTTAAGAGACCAATTTAAGTTTCCATATATAAAACATAGAACACTTTTAACCTATGGTTTAGGTGAAAGTGCGTTAGCCGATCGTATTGAGACATGGGAAGACAATTTACCTGATTTTATAAAATTAGCATATCTGCCAAATCTAGGCAGTGTACGTTTACGTTTATCAGCTAAGCATATAGATAAGGAAAAGGTAAATGCAGAAATACAAAACCAAGTTAATTTATTATTACCGCAAATTGAAGATGTCTTTATTGGTTTTGAAGAGGACAAATCTTTGGAGGCTGTAATTGGAGCTAAACTTACAGAAATAGGAAAAACTGTATCAATTGCAGAAAGTTGTACAGGTGGCAGAATAGCTCAAGCATTTACAGCAAATGCAGGAGCATCAAAATATTTTAAAGGCAGTATAGTAAGTTATGCTACAGAATCTAAAGTAAATGTTTTAGAGGTTTCTGAAAGTGATATTACATCATATTCTGTTGTAAGTAAAGAAGTCGCTGAAGTGATGGCAAAAAATGTATGTGTTTTATTTAATTCGGATTATGGAATAAGTACTACTGGTAATGCAGGACCATCAAAAGGAGATTCAGATGCGGAAGTAGGTACAGTTTGGATAGCTATAGCAACAAAAGATGAGGTGTATTCTGATGTTTTTAATTTTGGTAACCATCGCGAAAAAGTAATTATGAAGGCTACAAATAAAGCCTTTGAAATGCTTCAAAAAGAAATTGCAATTAATCATGAAAAAAAGTAGAGTTTTATGTTTGTTGAAACGTAAAGTTTTCTTAAATTTGCATCCTGTTTTAAAATATCCATGTTTGGATTTGTAATAAACAGAAAGAATTAATAGACCTAAAGAAAGAATACAATGTCAAGAGTTTGTGAACTTACTGGGAAAAAAGCGATGGTTGGAAACAATGTTTCACACGCTATGAATAAAACGAAACGCAAGTTTGATGCAAACTTGATTAAGAAGCGTTTTTATATTCCTGAAGAAGATAAGTGGGTAACATTAAAAGTTTCTACATCTGCATTAAAGACTATCAATAAAATTGGTATCAGTGCAATGTTAAAAGAAGCTAGAGAAAAAGGATTTTACAAATAATAGCATACGCTAAAGTCAATTTATAATGGCAAAAAGAGGAAATAGAATACAAGTAATCTTAGAATGTACAGAGCACAAAGCTTCTGGTCAACCAGGAACTTCTAGATATATTACAACGAAGAATAAAAAGAATACGCCAGATCGTATGGAGATTAAGAAATTTAATCCTATCCTTAAGCGTATGACAGTTCATAAAGAGATAAAATAAGAAAACATGGCAAAGAAATCAGTAGCATCTTTACAGACAGGATCAAAGCGTTTGACAAAAGCGATAAAAATGGTGAAATCACCAAAAACTGGAGCTTACATGTTCGTAGAATCAGTAATGGCACCAGAATTTGTCAATGACTTTTTAAACAAAAAATAATCTTTATTTGCATATAGATTTACTGAACTGCTTTCATTTGAAAGCAGTTTTTTTATGGCTATATTTGAAAACATCTGACATCTTAACAGTATATCAGTTAAGGCAAGATTGTTGCAATTAGCTAAGTAAATATTAATTACATGAGTTTTTTTAAAAAAATATTCACTTCTGAAAAGAAAGAAACACTAGATAAAGGTTTAGAGAAATCTAAATCTTCTTTTTTCAATAAATTAAATAAAGCGGTTGCAGGAAAATCTAAAGTTGATGATGATGTTTTAGATAATCTTGAAGAAATTTTAGTTACTAGCGATGTTGGTGTAAACACAACACTAAAAGTTATTGAACGTATAGAGGAACGAGTATCTAAAGATAAATATCTTGGTACTTCTGAGCTTAATAAAATTCTAAGAGAAGAAATTGCAGCATTATTATCTGAAACTAAATCTGGTGAAGATACAGAATACACTATTCCAGTATTGCCAAAACGAGCTGATGGAGGCAAAACACCTTATGTGCTTATGGTTGTTGGTGTAAATGGAGTTGGTAAAACTACTACTATTGGTAAATTAGCTTATCAATTTAAGAAGCAAGGTTTAAAAGTGGTTCTTGGTGCTGCAGATACCTTTAGAGCGGCTGCGATTGACCAATTACAAGTTTGGGCAGATCGTGTAGATGTTCCTATGATCCATCAAGAAATGGGATCTGATCCTGCTTCTGTGGCGTTTGATGCTTTAGAATCTGGAGTTAATCAAGATGCAGATGTTATTATAATAGATACTGCAGGTCGCTTACATAATAAGGTGAACTTAATGAACGAGTTGACAAAAGTAAAACGCGTGATGCAAAAAGTGGTTGACAATTCACCACACGATGTATTATTAGTGTTAGATGGTTCTACAGGTCAAAACGCATTTGAACAAGCAAAACAGTTTACAGCAGCAACAGAAGTTACTTCTTTGGCTGTAACTAAATTAGATGGAACAGCAAAAGGAGGAGTTGTGATTGGTATTAGTGACCAGTTTCAAATACCAGTAAAATATATTGGAGTAGGAGAAGGTATTGAGGATTTACAAGTCTTTAATAAATATGAGTTTGTAGATTCATTCTTTAAGTAAACTCTTTACGTTGAATTTATATTCGCTTCTAAACATTGAACATACATCCAATTTAAATGTGCCTAACGCACAAAGAATAGAAGTTATTCTTAACGAGGTAATTACTTCAAAACTACAAGATTTTGGTTTAGATAATCAATCGAAAAAATACATTTGGCAGAGCCAGTTTAATGAGTTTGGTATTAAGCAAATCCTTCAGTTTACGTATAGAGGTATAACTGGTAGTTTTTGGTTTGGAACTAATTTTAAGTTTATTCCTTTTCTGACTGAGAATAAATCATTAAGACATTATTCCTATAAAGCTCATTTGTTTGAGTCTAAAAGTTACTTTGATGATGAAAACCAAATATCACTTTGGAACGAAAGATTTTTTAGAAAAAGCCTCAGTAACTATATAGATAAAAATCTTACCAAAGTATTAGACTTTTTATATAACTTAAATACCATAGAGTCAAATATTACATTTGCGCAAAAGCAAATAAACAGTGAAGAATTTCATTATAAGCTTCGAGACCCAAACCTTAAATATGTTTTAGCCTATTTATTTGATAAGCAAGGAAGTTTTAATGAAGCTAAAAAAATGAAAACTTCATTCTTAGAGGATAATAAGGATTACGATGATTCAGTTTTTAGAAGTTTAGATTAAACAATTCGTTTCGTATTTTTATAAAAAATACTTAGCATGCGTAATTTCCTATTCCTTTTAGTTTTCGGTATTATTTTTTCATGTAAAGATTCTAAATCTTCAGATTTTGGCTCACCTGTTGAAACATCTGAAACAGAAGTTGATTCAACAACTACAGATGAATCTTCCGATTTAGGTGCTATATCTACTAAAGATTTTAGAGAATTTAAAGTTTTAGATTCCGAAAATTTAACGAAAGCTGAAATTTGGGAAGCTATTAATCCGCAGATGGAAGACTTTACAGAAGCAGATTATAATCGATTAAAGCCTTTTATATTAGAACGAGATATTACAGAGCTTCAAATTCGTAAGACAGCAAATAAATTCACATATGAAGAGTTAACTAAATTCTACTTATATCGAATTAGAAAGTATGATCGAGAAAATTCATTGTCATTAAATTCAGTAATTGCTATTAATCCTAATGTTATTAAAGAAGCCAAGCTTAAAGATCTTGAATTTTTAGATAAGCAATCAAAGCATCCTATTTATGGAATGCCTATCCTATTAAAGGATAATGTTAACGCTTCGGGTATGCCGACCACAGCTGGAGCTGTAGCTTTAAAAAATAATAGTACAGAGGATGC
>NZ_JADGDZ010000154.1 GCF_016744625.1 Winogradskyella sp. | reverse complement strand
GTGTAGTGCATCATCCTCAGCAGTAATACCTTGCTCTTCTGCAATAAATTTTAAATACGCTTTGGCATCTGTAACTGTAATTCTTTTAAAATCGAATATCTGACAACGTGATAAAATCGTTGGTATAATTTTATGTTTTTCTGTTGTTGCAAGAATAAAAATACAATGTTTAGGCGGTTCTTCTAAAGTCTTTAAAAACGCATTAAAAGCCGCTTGAGACAACATGTGTACTTCATCAATGATATAGACTTTGTATTTTCCTACTTGTGGTGGAATACGAACCTGATCGGTTAAACTTCTAATATCATCAACAGAATTATTTGAAGCTGCATCCAATTCAAAAATATTAAACGCAAAATCTTCATCTTCACTTGTATTACCATCGCTGTTAATCATTTTAGCGAGAATACGAGCACAAGTAGTTTTACCAACACCACGAGGTCCTGTAAATAATAAAGCTTGGGCTAAGTGATTACTTTCAATAGCATTAAGTAACGTATTAGTAATAGCTTGCTGACCTACAACATCCTTGAAGGTTTGTGGTCTGTATTTGCGAGCCGATACTACGAAGTGTTCCATTGAAATTTACTGAATTACAAATTTAAGAATAACCTATGAATAGCCCATTGATAGCGCCTAAATTTAGTATGAGTTATTAACAATTTGTGTACTTTTGCCCTAAGCAGATCGCCTTATCGATTCTAAATTTATTTAGGGTAGGAAAGTCCGAACACCATAGTGCAATCATAGTGGTTAACAGCCATCAGTCGTAAGGCTAGGAAAAGTGCAACAGAAAGTATGTACAGGTAATGCTGTAGTGAAACCAGGTAAACTCTATGTGGTGCAATGTCATGTAAACTAACGTTTGAGCGTACACGCGCGATTGTTAGAGGGTAGGCAGCTAAAGTTTGCTGGCAACAGTAAACGTAGATAAATGATAAGGGCTTTTCTTTTTTGGAATTCATTTCCTAAAAAGAAAATGTACAGAATTCGGCTTATAGATTTGCTTAGATATAAAAAACCCTTTACACTATTTTGTAAAGGGTTTTTGTTATTTATAAATAACTAAATTGTTTAGTCTTCTGAAGGATAATAACTTAAATCTGGTCTAACATCAGCTTCTACCTGATCGTATTTTGTAGTTAGTTTTATAACATTGTAAAATGTTGCGCCTTTATCATCGCCTAAAAGTTCATCATTTTCTTTTCCACCTTGTGCAATAGATAAATCGTCATCACCAGAAATAGATACCATATAATAGCTTTCTTCGCTTCCAAAACCACTATGATAAACGTCGTAACCATTTTTAACGCCTTTAGTTTTAAACATTTCTTTTACTTTCGCCATTGATTCTTTCATCTCTTTGGCATTTTTAGGTGAATAATATAGAAAATGATATTCGCGATGATTCTTTCCTTGAGTACTATAGCCTTCTGGTCTATATGAGAGTTCTGGTTTAAGATGTACAACAGCATTGCTATGTGAATCATAACAATCATCCATTTCATTAAACATTTTACCCATAGCTTCTTTACCCATTTTTTCAGCTAAATCTCCCATCGGATTTTCATCAAGCTCTGCCATATTTTTAATTGGAGTCACATAAACGTAGCGACCGTCTTCAACACTTATCGCTGTCCAGCTAACATCTTTAATTTTATATTTTTCACAGCTCTCTTTTAATTGTTTTGCAAGTTGCTCGTACTTAGGCATCATATCAAAGTTTACATTGTCTGTGTGTACAGCAAACATTGTTGGTTGTTCATCTTGTGCATTAGTTAAATTAAATGCAAAAAGCACTGTAATTAAGATTAAGAATCTTGTTTTGAAAATTTTCATAATAATTGGTTTAAGTTAATATACTGATTGTTAATAGCTAATAATTAACCATATCATGGAAGGTCAGAACAATAGATGGGGAGTTATAGGTCTATAAAAGAGTGTTAACTCAGAGTTGAAGACTTATAAGGTAGGTAAAAAATACAATTAGGATTTGTACTACAAAGAAATGGAAGTAAATGTTGACATACTAGATAATAAATGCTTGAATATAAAATCAGGTATATTTACTCGAAAAAGCTAAACATATTACCACCATAACTTTTTGAGTGAGAGTAATACTCTAAATGGCTTAAATCTGTATGTTTAGAATGCTCAACAATTAATAAGCCTTCGTCTTCTAATAATTGGTTTTGAAATACTAAGTTAGGAATTTTAGAAAACGCTTCGACATCAAAATCATAAGGTGGATCTGCAAAAATAATAGTGTGTTTTAATTTCGATTTTTCTAAAAACTTGAAAACATCACTTTTAATAGTACTAATTGACATTTCAAAAGCTTCAGCAGTTTCATTAATAAATCTAATACAACCAAAATGGTTATCAACTGCAGTGATTTGCTCAGTGCCTCTAGATGCAAATTCGTAACTAATGTTTCCTGTACCAGAGAACAAATCTAGTACCGAAATATCATCAAAATAATATTGGTTATTCAATATGTTGAACAAGGCTTCTTTCGCCATATCTGTAGTTGGTCGAACTGGTAATTTTTTTGGAGCTGTTATTCTTCTGCCTTTGTATAGGCCAGATATAATACGCATTAAAAGGAATTTAAGATTAAATAATGATGATGAAACTTGTTACTTTCTATAGTGTTGGAAACTTCGAAATTGTGATCTGTAGGCATAAAATCTATGTGTCTCACATATGTATATAGGGTATTGTAAATTTCATCGTCTTTATCAATATTCCCACTTAGGTTAACTGGAGTCGTTTCTACATCTAATTTTAATTGTTCAAACACAAATAGAACATAATAAATAAAGTCTTCTTTGCTGTTATATTCAAAAACGTTAAATAATAAAAGTTTAGACTTATCTACAACTAACAACTCTATAG
>NZ_JADGDZ010000093.1 GCF_016744625.1 Winogradskyella sp. | reverse complement strand
CTATCAACCAAAGACGTTTATCATTAAAAGAAGGTATTTCTAGTTTAATTCTAGGAACTATAATCACTACTTTTTCTTATTATTTATAATTTTTTCTAAAAAAGTGTGATTTTTTAATCTGCATTGCGAATAATATATTAAACAAAGAGATTTAGTTTCACAATGAATAAATAATTATAAATCACAAAAGTAAAATCACTTACAAATGATGGTAAATAAAAAAGAACATTTCATAAAAACTATAGATGAGTATAAAAAAATCATCTATAAAATTGTGAACTCTTATTGCCAAAATAAAGAAGATAGAAAAGATTTAGAACAAGAGATTATTATCCATTTATGGAATTCGTTTGATAATTATAATAGCGATTATAAATATTCAACTTGGATGTATCGTATTGCTTTAAACGTTGCGATCTCTTTTTATAGAAAAGAAAAAAAGTGGTCTATGAAAAATGATTTTTACAATGAAGAATCTATTTTCAAAATAGAAGAAGATACTAATGAAGAGCAAACAGAATTAAATTATCATCTAAAGTTATTACAAGAATTCATTCATAATTTAAACGAACTAAACAAAGCACTAATGCTATTGTATTTAGAAGAGAAAAGTTATGAGGAAATTTCAGAAATACTTGGTATTACTAAAACTAATGTCGCCACAAAAATTAGTAGAATTAAATTAAAATTAAAAAAAGAATTTCAAAATATATAGAATTATGGAAGCAAGAGAATTAAAAAAAATATTAGCAGCTTACGATACTAAACTAGATGAAAAATTAAGTTTAAATGTAGCGTCTTTAAAAAGTATCAATTTAGACAAATCAGAAAGAAGCACACAAAGTATTCTTAAATACAGAATTATTGAAATTGTAATTTTTTCTTTACTCGCAATCTTTATAGGGAATTACATTGCAAGAAATTGGAGTCAAACACATTTAGCTATGAGTGGAATTATTGTTGGTGTTTTCACATTAATTGCCTTATCAGGTAGTATTGGACAAGTTACTCTATTACAACAAATTGACTTTGCTAAACCTACAGTTGATATTAGAAAAAAGATTGAATTAGTAAATACACACGGACTGTTATTTATAAAATTAATGTTTCTGTCAACGCCAATATGGTGGTCTTATGTTGTTGTTGGAAGTGATTATTTATTCAACATTGATTTATATAATAATATGGATTCTAATTTTGTTTTAAAATATCTAATAATTAATTCATTATTAATCATTCCAATGGTTTGGTTTTTAAATAAATTAACTTATAAAAACTTAAATGTTAAATGGGTAAGAAAAACTATAGGATTCTTTGTTGGAACAAAAACAATGAAAGCTTTAGAATTTTTAAAAGATATTGAGGAGTTCGAAAGATAAATATCATTTATTTTATCAAAGTAGAATCATCTTTTTAAAGAAAAAACGAAGAGCCAATACCGTTAAACGCAACGCGAATTTACATCTCTATATATTTCAAAAACTTTTAATTCAACTATTCTACTAATTAACTACATTTGCACTCGCAAAAATAATATTACATGAAAGCTGGAATTGTAGGATTACCAAACGTAGGAAAGTCAACCTTATTTAACTGTTTATCTAATGCTAAAGCGCAAAGTGCCAACTTTCCGTTTTGTACTATAGAACCTAATATTGGTGTGGTCAATGTACCAGATCCAAGATTACAGAAATTAGAAGAATTGGTCAACCCAGAAAAGGTATTGCCTGCAACCGTAGAAATCGTTGATATTGCTGGTTTAGTAAAAGGTGCATCTAAAGGTGAAGGTTTAGGAAATCAGTTCTTGGCCAATATTAGAGAAACTGATGCTATCTTACATGTACTACGTTGTTTTGATGATCCTAATATTATCCACGTTGATGGTAATATCAATCCTATAAGAGACAAAGAAACCATTGACATGGAATTGCAGCTTAAGGATTTAGAAACAGCTGAAAAGAAGCTAGACAAAGTTAAGCGTGCAGCAAAGACAGGTAATAAAGAAGCGCAGAAAGAAGAAGCGGTTCTCGATAAAATAAAAGAAAGTTTAGAAGCTGGTGTTTCAGTAAGAGCATTAGAATTCTCTGAAGAGGATTATGCAGACTACGTAAAGCCATCTCAGTTTATTACAGACAAGCCTGTAATGTATGTGTGTAACGTAGATGAAGGTGCAGCAACAACGGGTAATGACTACGTAGAAAAAGTACGCGACGCTGTAAAAGACGAAAACGCAGAGGTTTTAGTTTTAGCAGTAGGTACAGAGGCAGATATTAATGAGTTAGACGATTACGAAGAGCGTCAAATGTTCTTGCAAGATATAGGTTTAGAAGAACCCGGTTCAGCGAAGTTAATTCGTTCTGCATACAAACTACTTAATCAACAAACGTACTTCACTGCTGGTGTAAAAGAGGTAAGAGCTTGGACTGTTAATATTGGAGCTACAGGACCACAAGCTGCAGGAGTAATTCATACCGATTTCGAAAAAGGTTTTATTAGAGCAGAAGTAATCGCTTACAATGACTACGTAGAATTCGGAAGTGAAGCTAAAGTAAAAGAAGCTGGTAAAATGCGAGTAGAAGGGAAGAACTATATTGTTAAGGATGGAGATGTAATGCATTTCTTGTTTAATGTGTAGTTAAGGTTTTTCGAAGCACAAATTTTACTGTCATTGCGAGGACGAAGGATGTGGCAATCTCATAATATTAATTAAATGCCAATTATAGAAATCAAAACCATAATTAAAACAGATTTAAAAACCTGTTTTGATTTAGCACGTAATGTTGATTTTCATAAAGTGTCAATGGCACATTCTAATGAAAAAGCAATTGCAGGTAAAACCTCTGGTTTAATTGAATTAGACGAATCTGTTACTTGGGAAGCTACCCATTTTGGAATTAAGCAAAAGCTTACTTCAAAAATCACTGAATTTAAAAGTCCAACTTATTTTGTAGATGAAATGGTTTCTGGTGCTTTTAAATCCTTTAAGCACGAGCATATTTTTCAAAAGGTAAATGACTCAACGTTAATGATTGATAAATTCCATTTTCAATCACCTTTTGGTATTCTTGGGAAATTGGCAAACTTTCTTTTTCTAAAGCGATATATGAAGAATTTACTAGAGACTAGAAATGGGTATCTAAAAATCAAAGCAGAAGAAATTACCATGCTTGAACATCGTAATTCTTGAATTTCCAATTTTCAGACAAAGACAAACTGCTTTAATTTCATCACATGAAATCTAGGCAAACGTTCATTTACGGCATTTTAATTGGGATTATAGGCATTGTTTTGTTTTCCTCTAAGGCTGTAATGGTAAAATTGGCATATCAATATAACATCGATGCATTGAGCATATTGTTGTTAAGAATGTTGTTTGCGTTTCCATTTTACATTGCAATCGCTTTTGCCTACAGAAATGAAAGGAAAGAAGTCACACAGAAGAGAGCATATCTTTGGCTTATCTTTTTGGGGTTTGTAGGTTATTATTTAGCAAGTTATTTAGACTTTGTAGGTCTAACCTATATTAAAGCGAGTTTAGAACGCATTATACTTTTTATTTATCCTACGATTGTATTGTTATTCAATAAATGGTTTCTTAAAAAGGAAATCACTAATAAGCAAAAACTTGCAATACTAATTACGTACGTTGGTATTCTAATCACTTTTGGAAGTGAAGTGTCTGTTTCTGGTAATAGTGCTTATTTGGGAGGGTTTTTCGTGTTACTTAGTGCAATAACTTACGCATCGTATTTAGTTGGTAGTGGTTGGTTAATTCCAAAATTTGGTGTGATGCGATTTACATCCTATGCAATGCTTGTATCTTGTGTTTGTGTATTTATACATTTTGGAATCTTCTCTAAAGTAGATATTTTTAATTTTCCTTGGCAAGTCTATGTGCTTGGATTAGCAATTGCGGTTTTTGCAACTGTAATTCCATCGTTTTTAGTGTCTATCTCTATTAAAATGATAGATTCATCAAACTTCGCCGTTGTTGCTGGTATCGGTCCAATTTCAACAATTGTTCTTGCTGTTATCTTCTTAAATGAAAGCTTAACTGCTTTGCAAATGGTCGGAACTATAATTGTGATTTTAGGAATTTTATTGGTTTCAAAAAGTAAAGAAAAATAGAGATTTATAGACTTCATTAGTTATTTATAGACAATATGTGTTGAATACCAATGTTCTCAACATTTTCAACCCATTATTGTTAATTACTTTACCAAATCTGTATTTCATTTTTTAAGGTATAGTCTTATATTAGCGTTCCAACAAAATTACGTCCTAAACTCTATGGCAGAACAGTCTAACTATACAGAAGATAACATACGCTCACTCGATTGGAAAGAACACATCCGAATGCGTCCTGGTATGTACATCGGAAAGTTAGGTGACGGCTCGTCTCCAGATGATGGCATCTATATCTTACTTAAAGAAGTTTTAGATAATTCTATTGATGAGTATGTGATGGGAGCTGGTAAGACGATTGAAATCTCTGTACAAGGAGAACGTGTTATCGTTAGAGATTATGGTCGTGGTATTCCTTTAGGGAAAGTTGTGGATGTTGTGTCTAAGATGAATACTGGTGGAAAGTACGATTCTAAAGCTTTTAAAAAATCTGTTGGTTTAAATGGTGTAGGTACAAAAGCGGTTAATGCATTGTCATCCTATTTTAGAGTAGAATCTACAAGAGATAATAAATCTGCATCTGCAGAATTTGAACAAGGAAATCTTACCAATCAGGAATTATTAGATGATACATCGCGAAGAAAAGGAACTAAGGTTAGTTTTATTCCAGATGAAATTATCTTCAAAAAATACAAGTACAGAAACGAGTATATCGTTAAGATGCTTAAAAACTATGTGTATCTAAATCCTGGATTAACGATAGTTTTTAATGGTGAAAAATATTTTAGTGAAAATGGTTTAAAAGATTTACTATCTGAAAATATTAACGAGTCAGATATGTTATATTCTATCATTCATCTTAAAGGGGATGATATTGAAATTGCATTAACTCATAGTAAAACACAGTATAGCGAAGAATACCATTCGTTTGTTAATGGACAGAACACAACACAAGGAGGAACACACTTAGCAGCATACAGAGAATCTATTGTTAAAACGGTTAGAGAGTTTTATGGTAAAAGTTACGAGGCATCAGATATTAGAAAATCAGTTGTTACTGCGATTGCTATAAAAGTGATGGAGCCTGTATTTGAAAGTCAGACAAAAACGAAGTTAGGTTCTACAGATATGGGAGGTAATTTGCCTACTGTTAGAACATACATCAACGATTTTGTAAAAAAGTATTTAGATAACTTCTTACATAAGAATCCTGATACGGCAGAAAAAATCCAACGAAAAATTCTTCAAGCAGAACGCGAACGTAAGGAATTATCTGGTATTAGAAAGTTAGCCAAAGACAGAGCAAAGAAAGCAAGTCTTCATAACAAGAAATTACGTGATTGCCGAGTACACTTTGGTGATACAAAAAATGAAAGAAACCTAGAAACGACTTTGTTTATAACAGAGGGAGATTCAGCTTCTGGAAGTATAACAAAATCGCGTGATGTCAACACACAAGCGGTTTTTAGTTTGAAGGGTAAACCATTAAATTGTTATGGTTTAAGTAAAAAGATTGTTTATGAGAATGAAGAATTCAATCTATTACAAGCCGCTTTAAATATTGAAGAATCACTAGAAGACTTACGTTATAATAATGTTGTGATTGCAACAGATGCTGATGTGGATGGAATGCACATTAGGTTATTGTTAATTACATTCTTCTTGCAGTTTTTTCCAGAAGTGATAAAAGAAGGACACTTATATATATTGCAAACACCATTATTTAGAGTTCGTAATAAAAAGGAAACGATTTATTGCTATTCTGAACAAGAGCGACGAGATGCTATGGATAAATTAAAACCAAAGCCAGAGATCACTCGATTTAAAGGGTTAGGTGAAATTTCACCAGATGAATTTGTGCATTTTATTGGTGATGATATTCGCTTAGATCCTGTTATGTTAGATAAGGATATGTCCATTGAAGAGTTATTGTCTTTCTATATGGGAAAAAATACACCTACACGTCAGGAGTTTATTATTAATAATCTTAAGGTTGAACTTGATATTGTTGAAGACGCTATATGAGAACTGACAATAGAAAAGTAAAAAACACTGTTATTTCTATCTACTTTGTATTGATAGTTTTTGGGATTTTATTGGCAACAGTTTTTAAGTCTTTAGATATGTTTGTTGATAGTACATTCTTTGTGTTTTTAGGACTTTTTATAGCACTTGTATTATTTCATTCTATTGCTGGCTATTTTGAATATGATAGTGATGGAAATAAAATAACTGTGATTAACAAAGGTTTAATCTTAACGGAATACATCAATTACAGACAAAATAAACTCGAATTTACCAGAAATCAACTTGTAGGATTTAAAATAAAAAATTACATCATTTATAAATCTTTGGTCTTATTGATTAAAAATTATGAAGGTAGGCAAACGAAAGAACGCTTTAATATAACACTTGTTAAGCGAAAGAACTTAAAGTATGTGAAGCAATCTTTAAATAAAATGGTGAAAGAAAATCGAAAGAAAAAACAAGCATAGTAGATGTCAGAAGAACATGAAGAGTTGTTAAGTGAAGACAGCGGTAATCAAGAAACCATTACTAAGGTTACCGGAATGTATAAAGATTGGTTTTTAGATTACGCATCTTATGTAATCTTAGAACGTGCTGTACCTGCAATTGAAGATGGGTTTAAACCAGTACAACGTCGTATAATGCATTCTATGAAAGATTTAGATGATGGTCGCTACAACAAGGTTGCAAACATTGTTGGTCACACAATGCAATATCATCCACATGGTGATGCGAGTATTGCTGATGCGATGGTTCAGATAGGTCAGAAAGATTTATTGATAGACACACAAGGAAACTGGGGAAATATTTTAACAGGAGATAGAGCAGCAGCTTCAAGATATATAGAAGCACGTATTTCTAAATTTGGGCTAGATGTTGTCTATAATCCAAAAATCACCCAATGGCAAGCCTCTTATGATGGAAGACGAAAAGAGCCTATAAATTTACCAGTAATGTTTCCTTTGCTTTTAGCACAAGGTGGAGAAGGGATTGCAGTAGGTTTATCCACAAAAATATTACCTCACAATTTTATTGAACTTATAGATGCTTCTATAAAACATCTTAAAGGAAAACGTTTTACCATATTGCCAGATTTTCCAACTGCTGGTATTGCAGATTTCACCAATTATAATGATGGTTTACGTGGTGGAAAAGTACGTGTGAGAGCAAAGATTTCGCAACGCGATAAGAATAGTTTAGTGATTACCGAAATTCCTTTTGCTACGACAACGTCATCATTGATAGATTCTATCTTAAAAGCCAATGACAAAGGTAAGATTAAGATTAAAAAGATTGAAGATAATACAGCAGCTGAGGTAGAAATTTTAATTCATTTACCATCTGGTTTATCTCCAGATAAGACGATAGATGCTTTATATGCGTTCACGAGTTGTGAAACGTCTATTTCACCATTAGGTTGTGTTATTGAAGATAACAAGCCTTATTTTGTTGGAGTTACTGAGATGTTACGTCGTTCTACGGACAACACGGTTGAGCTTTTAAAAAGTGAATTAGAGATTAGATTAGGTGAGTTTCAAGAGCAATGGCATTTTGCTTCATTAGAGCGAATCTTTATTGAAAATAGGATTTATCGAGATATTGAAGAAGAAGAAACATGGGAAGGTGTTATAAATGCTATAGATAAAGGTCTTCAACCACATATAAAACATCTAAAACGTGCAGTTACAGTTGAAGATATTACACGTTTAACTGAAATTAGAATTAAACGTATTTCTAAATTCGATATTGATAAGGCACAACAAAAGTTGGATGCTTTAGAAGATCAAATAGCAGAAGTGAAGCATCACTTAGCTAATCTTATTGATTATGCTATTGCATATTTTGAAAGATTGAAGAAAGAATATGGTGAAGGTAAAGAGCGTAAAACCGAAATTAGAATCTTTGAGGATGTTGATGCTACTAAAGTTGTAATTAGAAATACAAAACTTTACGTCAATAGGGAAGAAGGCTTTGTTGGTACTTCTTTGCGTCGCGATGAGTATGTTGGTGATTGTAGTGATATAGATGATATCATCGTATTTACCAAGGAAGGTAAAATGATGGTAACAAAAGTAGATTCTAAAACCTTTATAGGTAAAAGTATTATTCATGTAGCTGTGTTTAAGAAAAAAGACAAACGTACTGTCTATAATATGATTTATCGCGATGGTAAAGGTGGTCCATCTTACGTCAAACGTTTTGCTGTTACAAGTATGACAAGAGATCGCGAGTACGATTTAACCAATGGAAACAAGGGTTCTGCTTTATGGTATTTTTCTGCAAATCCTAATGGTGAAGCTGAGGTGGTAACTATAATGTTACGACAAGTTGGTAGTGTAAAGAAGCTAAAATGGGACTTAAACTTTGCTGATATTCTTATTAAGGGTAGAGCTTCTAAGGGTAATCAGGTTACAAAACATTCTATAAAACGAGTAGAACTTAAAGAAAAAGGAGTTTCAACCTTAAAGCCTCGTAAAATTTGGTTCGATGATACGGTTCAACGCCTTAATGTCGATGATAGAGGTGAGCTGATTGGTGAATTTAGAGGTGAAGATCGATTGTTAATTATTACACAGTCTGGTATCGTGAAAACAATTATTCCAGAATTGACCACGCACTTTGATAACGATATGATTGTATTAGAGAAATGGATTCCTAAAAAACCAATTTCTGCAATCTATTATGATGGTGATAAAGAGCGCTATTATGTAAAGCGATTCTTAATTGACCAAGAAGGCAAAGAGGAGTCTTTTATTTCGGGTCATGCAGATTCGCAATTAGAGATTGTATCAACTGATTGGAGACCATTGGCAGATGTAGAGTTTACTAAAGAACGAGGTAAAGACCGTAAGCCAAATATGGAAGTTAATCTTGAAGAGTTTATTGCTATAAAAGGCATATCTGCTCAAGGAAATCAGCTGACTAAGGATAAAATCAATCAGGTTAGCTTATTAGAGTCGTTGCCTTATGAAGCACCAGAAGAAATCCATGCAGACGAATTAGAAGTGGTAGATGAAGAAACAGTTTCTAACACTGTTGAATCTGCAAGTTCCTCAGAAGATAAACCGCAAGCTAAAACACCTTCTAATGATGATAGTAATGATGAGGATTTAGATATTGATGATCAAGGACAGGTGACTTTGTTTTAGTTGAGATTAAGTTGAAAAAATGAAATGACGATTTTTACTAACAAAAAACATTTTCTACACCAGCATCTGACTTTTATAGAATCAACAGGAAAAGACGGAAAGGATAGTAAGTTTAATAAATTCTTGACTGATTTAGGAGTAAGTAACAATGGGAATTGTTGGGATATTGACCATTCAACTATTGATTGGAATAAAACGGGAAATCATTATCAGTTCTTTTTTGATTATGTTGATAACGAATCTGAAATAACAGATTGGTTGGGTAAAAGCGATTTGTCAAAATATGAATTTCTATATACTTGGCTAGATTGGAATGACCCAATAGTAAAGATAAAGACGGTAGATTTTATTAATTCTTGGGGGGAATTTTATATGGCAAGTGTTGAGGGAATGATTCTAACTACAATAGATGGGGCAAAATACATGGAATTTACTGATGATTGGAAATTTCATCTGAATAGTAATTTTGAGATTAAGCCTAATTCTTTGAAGTAAGAGACTAGTACTATATGCAATCTGTTTAACTCTTCTTCTTGGTTCTGTAATTCAAAAATTCCACAAATAAAGAGAACGCAATAGCAAAGTATAAATAACCTTTTGGTATTGCTCCTACAGTATTTCCGAAGAATTCAGTGTGAGATAAGTGTGCTGATTCTGTAATAAGCATAAAACCTATTAGAATTAAAAATGATAAACCTAGAATTTGCATACTAGGATTTCGATCTATAAACTTTCTAATTGGATTGGCGAACCCTATCATTACTGCGATAGAAATCATTACAGCAATAATCATTAAAACGAGTGTGTAATTGGTGTTTGGATGCAAGCCATTAGTCATACCAACAGCAGTAAGTATCGAATCTATAGAGAAAATAAAATCAATGATTAATATTTGTGTTATTGCTTGAGATAGTGACTTAATAATTTTAGATTTCACTCCATCTTCATCATGTGAAGGGTTTTCAACTTTTTCTCTAATCTCAGATGTGCTTTTATAAATTAAAAATAAGCCTCCAGCAAATAAAATAATAGCTTGCCAACTAATCGCAACGTTTAACCAACTCGATTCATAATTATAGAATGGTTCGCTAAGACCAATTAAAAAAGACACAAAGAATAATAAAACTATACGTTGAACCATAGCGAGAATAAGACCAATATTAGTGGCTTTATTGCGTTGATGCTCTGGGAGTTTGTTTGCTGCGATAGATATAAAAACAATATTATCTATGCCTAGAATAATTTCTAAAAAGGTTAAGGTAATTAATGCCATAATAGCATCTGAAGTCAATAAAAAATCTAGCATAAAAATTAATTAATCTTTTTCGCAATACCTTTTTCTACATGAATGGGTTTATTGGTTTTTTTAACTGCGAGTTTATATTCAAACGTATAAGAATTACTTGTTGTCGAGAGTATTTTCATATGTATAGCATCTTGCTCTGCCATACGCTTTGGATGGAGTTTTTTTAGGATAAACTCACAATCATTAATCCAACGTACTGAAGAAGAGTCAACTCTCCCTTCGTAATAATCGATATTTAAGGTTTCTGTTCTAATGAATCGGCCTGTTTTTTCAATACCATCAATCGTATAATTGAATTCGAACGTACCAGTTTTGAAATCTGAACAATTACGCTCAACTTCATAGCAACTTGTCATTAAAAGCAATAGTAAAATAGAAAATAGGGCTTTCATTTTTAATCTTTGGGCAAAGATAATAAATAGCGAAGTGAAATTTAAGAGTTATAACTCTTAAAAGTGCCATCTTTATAAAAGATGACAATTTTTTCAATTTCTGAATTAGATTCAGGTATAGTGGTTTTTGGAGCCAATGGAGTCTTAGTCAGATTTGAGTTTGGTGATATTGAAATTTTAGCCTGACTAGGAAATTCTCCTTTACCATTCATTAACCAATACAATTCAACTTCTGGATAGGAGTGAAGTACCTTCATTACAAAATCTAAACTCGGCTTATTTCTGCCACTTAAAATGTGTGAAATACTAGAGCGTTGTACACCAATTTTTTCAGCAAAACTTGACGCTGTTTCACTATAGAAATCAATGACTTTTTGTAGTCGTTCTGTAAATTCACTTGAGTTTATCATTGTAAACAGTTGTTCTGTGATAATAACGTTACAAAAGTAAACAATCGTATGGATATAGTTGATATTTAATCGTAATTATATTTTTAAGCATTAAACTTTTAATTCGATAAAGTGTTTTAAATAACTGAAATGTAGTATTTTAATATGTATTATTTTAATTCATTGAATTATTTTCAATATCAATCAGTCGTCTTAGAGCTGCGACGACACTTAATGTGTAACATTGTAACAATTTTGCAACAAAACCATGTTTACAATTGTAAATTATCAAATGATTACATTTGTAAATCAATTAAACCTTGTAATGACATTAGAACATTTAAATAGTATATATTCTTTGGTTAAAACACCTGAATTATTTGGTCGTTATATTACCAATTCTCACATAGAAAAATGTTTAAAAAAATTCCCTCAATCTTTAATCTCTACGATTGGATATTCTGTAGAAAATCGTCCTATATATAGTTTAGAATTTGGGCATGGGCCAATTAAGATATTACTTTGGTCTCAAATGCATGGTAACGAATCTACGACAACAAAGGCTCTTTTTGATTGTTTTAATCTTTTTGAAACCAATAATGTAATACCTAATTCAATTTTAGAAGCTTGTACGTTATGTGTTATTCCTATTTTAAATCCAGATGGTGCAGAGCGATATACACGTATTAATGTTAATGAAATAGATTTAAATAGAGATGCACAAGACTTATCTCAGCCAGAAAGTAGAGCATTACGAACTATTTATGATAGCTTTCAACCAGACTATTGTTTTAACCTGCATGGACAGCGTACTATATTTGGTGTTGGTGATTTAGGTGTTTCTGCGACATTGTCTTTTTTGTCGCCTTCACAGGATGACAAGCGATCTTTAACTGCAAACAGAAAAGCTGCTATGTCTGTGATTGCTGAAATTAATAGTGTATTGCAAGAAGAAATACCTAACGGTGTTGGTAGGTATGATGATGGCTTCAATTTGAATTGTGTTGGTGATACGTTTCAAAATTTTGGAGTGCCAACATTATTATATGAAGCAGGTCATTATCCTAATGATTATAATAGGGAGGAAGTAAGGCGTTTGATGTTTATTGCTATTATGAAAGGTTTAGAGGTTATTTCAAAAGGTGTAGATGTTTCACACTATAATGACTATTTCAAAATTCCTAAAAATTCTAAATCGTTTTATGATATCATTATAAGAAATGGAAGAGTTATAGACTCAGGTTCAGAACTTACTGATATCGCCATTCAGTATAAGGAAACTTTAAAATCTAATATGATAGAATTTGTACCAGTAGTAGAAGTAATTTCAAAATTAGATCATTTTAATGGACATAAAGAAATTGATGCTAAAGGTAGTTTAGTAATGAATGCTGAAAATTCTGAACTGAAAGCAGGTTACGAAAACGATTTCGTATTAGTGAATAATACGAAAATATCACCTTTTATTTAAAATTATTCAATCAAAATACATAATTGTCAATAAAAATCTTCTATTTTTATCCCATACCTCGTTTCGGTAAAACCACAAATCTTGGTTAAAGGTGGAGATTGGAAACCTGAACAAATTGTTGGGTCTGATATTGTTTTGAAAAATGGAGGAGAGGTGAAAAGTTTAGCATTTAAAAAAGGGTATTCGACTACTTCGATTGAGGAGAAGATTCGGAATTATTAAATGATTTGATAAAAAGAAAACGAATAGCGAAGTGCTCGCTATTCGTTTTCTTAAAAATTATACTAACAACTCCAACAC
>NZ_JADGDZ010000092.1 GCF_016744625.1 Winogradskyella sp. | reverse complement strand
CTGTAATCGTATAGGTCATCGTGTCTCCTAGACTTGCCCCTACTGGTGCAACGTCATTCGTAATCGCGACAGTCTTAACCGTCTCGATACTTGGACATTCTATACTATTCAATACAATTGGATTATTTGAAACAGCCAAACACGTTGGTGTAGATTGGTATCTTACTACTGGTGTATACGTATCTGGTGGTAAATTGTTAAACACATTTGATGCTTGCCATCCTTGATCATTACTACCACTTAGACTAGTTAAACTGTATTCTATTGTACCACCTCCATTATCTGTAGCATCTATTGTTATAGATCCTTCGTTAGATGGACAGGTTGGTTGAACAGCGCTCGTAGTTGCTTCTATCGTTGGCGGAGGTGTTAAAAATGCTGGATCGTATAAAATAAATGCTTTTCCATCACCACCATCACTTCCGACTGGATTACTTGTTGAACCAAATTGTGTAATTCTTAATCCATGAATATCTAATCCTGAAGCTACAAGACTCGTTAATGGGAATATTGTAACGAAAACATCTTGTCCGAAATCCGTAGGAATATTTGTTGTAAAATAGGTGTTAAGTCCTGGTGACGTTTCAGCTAATCTTTGTGTTCCTATTAAAGTACCTGACGCATCTAGTGCTTGTACAGCCAAACGGTTGTTTCCGTTTCTCTCTGTAAGTACCACATATCTATTAGCTGCTGATGCCATTGGTGCATCGTATTGTATTTCTACAAAATCTGTATTTACAATAGCGTTATCTCCCGATAAATAATGCGTTAAATCTCTATCTGAAAATGTCGTTAATAATGTAGGATCGAATACAGCCGGTCCATCATCGATATTAGTTTCTGGAACTGACATATCTCTGATGTATTGATTAGCAGCAGCAGGATTGGAATATTGATAATTTACACTTGTTGGAATGTAAAAGCCTGTAAACGGATTAGGCTCACCAGCAACTGATATTGAGTTTAAAATTGCTCCTGAAGTGCCTCCTGCTCCTGTAATATCAAAAGTTACATCTCCAGAAACTAGTGCTAATACAGGATTACCCGTAGGAATTACATCCGGACACGCATCATCACTACATTCAAATGGTGCGGTTAGTACATTTGTATTTGCTAAAGTACATGATACTTCATCAGAGAACGTTGCAGTTAATGAAATTGCACTCCCGTTTGCTGGTAATACTACATTATCAAAAGTATGTGGTGACGTTAAACCTACTGCTGAAACTGAAACAGTTCCATCACCAGTTAAATCTAATGTACCAGCACCTGGTGAAGCATCAAAAGTTACAGTAATGTCAGCTGTAAATGTATCATCAGTTAAATTTGTTGGCGTTCCATTATCATTACAAGCAGTAACATCACTAGAAGTTATACTTAAGATGTTAAATCCTGCATCTACTAATACAATTGGGTTATTTGACACAGCCAAACACGTTGGTGTAGATTGGTATCTTACTACTGGTGTATACGTATCTGGTGGTAAATTGTTAAACACATTTGATGCTTGCCATCCTTGATCATTACTACCACTTAGACTAGTTAAACTGTATTCTATTGTACCACCTCCATTATCTGTAGCATCTATTGTTATAGATCCTTCGTTAGATGGACAGGTTGGTTGAACAGCGCTCGTAGTTGCTTCTATCGTTGGCGGAGGTGTTAAAAATGCTGGATCGTATAAAATAAATGCTTTTCCATCACCACCATCACTTCCGACTGGATTACTTGTTGAACCAAATTGTGTAATTCTTAATCCATGAATATCTAATCCTGAAGCTACAAGACTCGTTAATGGGAATATTGTAACGAAAACATCTTGTCCGAAATCCGTAGGAATATTTGTTGTAAAATAGGTGTTAAGTCCTGGTGACGTTTCAGCTAATCTTTGTGTCCCTATTAAAGTACCTGATGCATCTAGTGCTTGTACAGCCAAACGGTTGTTTCCGTTTCTCTCTGTAAGTACCACATATCTATTAGCTGCTGAAGCTATAGGAGAATCGTATTGCATTTCTACAAAGTCCGTATTAACAATCGCATTATCCGTAGATAAGTAATGTGTTAAATCTCGATCCGAAAATGTTGATAATAATGCTGGATCAAAAACAGCTGGTCCATCATCGATATTAGAACCGACAGCTAGCATATCTCTAATATATTGATTTGCTCCTGCTGAATTACTAAATTGATAATTTATAGTCGTCGGAATATAAAAACCTGTAAACGGATTAGGCTCACCTGCTACAGATATTGAATTTAATATCGCACCTGAAGCACCTCCTGCTCCTGTAATGTCAAAAGTTACATCACCAGAAACTAGCGCTAGTATAGGATTTTCTTCTGGAATTACATCCGGACAGGCATCATCACTACACTCAAATGGTGCGGTTAATACATTTGTATTATTAAATGTACAAGCACCATCTGCTGAGAATGTTGCTGTTAAATCTATGGCTCCTCCGTCTGCAGGTAACACAACATCCACAAAAGTATGTGGTGAAGTTAAACCAACTGCAGATACTGAAGCAGTACCATCTCCTGTTAAATCTAATGTACCTGTTGTTGGTGCATCAGTAAATGTTATTGTAATATCTGATGTAAATGTATCGTCTGTTAAATTTGTTGGTGTACTATTATCATTACATGGATCAACATTTGATGATGTAATTGCAGAAATATCGCAGACTATTATTTCAATTGTCACGTTAGCTGTAGTACAAATAGTATTATCTTCTTCTAAGCAAATAGTATATTCTACTATATAAGTTCCTGATGTTAAATTTGTTGGAACATCTATAGTTCCGTCTGTATTAATTGTAATACCTGTTAATCCTCCATCATCACTAATACTAATATTGTCAGCTATATTTGCATTTGTAGCGGCTACTCCATCAGCCAAATCTATTCCATTACCGTTGTTTTCAAAAACACTTGCTGTGGTTCCACCAGTAGCATCAAAAGGCGAACCACTAAAGTCATCATCTTCAGCATTTATAGTAGGTTGAGACACACAAAAGCCTATATCTGGTATTTCGTCACAATCTAAAATTGTAA
Source organism: Winogradskyella sp. (assembly GCF_016744625.1). GTDB lineage: Bacteria > Bacteroidota > Bacteroidia > Flavobacteriales > Flavobacteriaceae > Winogradskyella. Next base: position 10,177 of record NZ_JADGDZ010000092.1, on the reverse strand, counting down.
TATCTGGTGGATCCGATACTCCGCCTCCTAAATTTCCTTCTAGAGTATGCCCTACAAAACATGGTGTAGCATTTCCTTGAATTTGAACCAAAGAATAATGACCTGACATTTCTAAATAAGTTGCAAAATCTGTACCTAAATTAAAGCCCGCAGGAACAACAGGTAACGTCTGACTAGCCGCAGCTGCAGAGCTAAGCATATTGAAAGAATTATCACCCCAGAAATATACTGCTCCATTTGAAGTTATTGCACCTGCAGAACTATGACCATTGGTATTATCAACGGCATCAATGAATATTACATTTTCTAAATTCCCAGTATTTGCCGCATTCTGTACTATTACCCAATTACTTTGATCGGTGGTACTTCCTATCCCAAGTCTTCCGTTTTGATTTTCACCCATGGCATAAATAAAACCATTGGTTGGGTGAAGCGCATAGTAACTAGGCGAATTTTCTGATGTTAAGCTTATCATTGAAGGGATTGCACCTGGAAAAGGAGAAGTCATTAATACTGGTAAACTACTTGATGTATTCCCAGTACCATTCCCTAATCTAATAGATTGTCCCCAAGTATAAAAGTCACCTGTTGTAGTATATACAAAAACAGCATCGTCGGACACTTTCATACTTTCTACATTTGAAATTGTCGATTGATGCCATGTAGCATCTGTTCCTGTTGTTGTTCCATCTCCATATAACTCGTCGCTATTCAATGCTCTAATCCAAACATCACCGCTATTTGTTAAAATACCTAAAATGTCATTTGATGCTTTTAACGATTTTACATCAGCAGGCAATACACCAACTGGTAAAGTAGTTAACTGGAAATTACTGCTTGTTGTTAATGAGTTCGCAATAACTTGACCTTCATTTCCCCAAACATATAAACCAAAAGTAGTAAGTAGGAAATTTTGAGGATTTGACGACGAAATTTGATCACCAATAGTAACCAACAGAACTGTACCCGAATAATTGTAACCATTTACGGGAGCTATTTGAGTAGGGCTTACTAATTCAGTTCCTGTTGCACTCATAGCATCTCCCCATGCAAAAAAACCATTGGTCGTTCTTGCTATAGTACAATGATAACCAGCCACCCATATTTGATCATCATTATTAAAAGGATATGATGCTATACATTGAGCAGACATACTATTTTGCCATGCAAATGAAAAAAGGATTAATAATGAAAGAGTAATTTTGGTAATCGAGAATCGAGTAAAGATTTTCATATTATTATATAGTTGATGTATAATTCAATTTTATATAGTTATGCGACAAGTCACACCTATCGATAAAATGCAAATATATTCGTTAAAGTGCAAATACCAAAATTTTTTGTAAGAATATTCAAAAAAACAAATAATTTATATCGATTAAATACAAATTAGACATGTTAGGATGTCTTGATATAGCATTCAAAATTTAAAATAAAATGGACTAAATACTTTATAGTGAAGAGATTTGCTATTAATCAACTTCAAAAAAATCAGTAAGAAAACTAGTCTTAAAATCTTCTTAATGTAAAAATACAAAAAAGATTAATATACATTTTTCACTTACGTATTTAAATTGACCTTGGTTTTCTATGTTACTATTCTATTAAGTCAATATGAGTTCATTATATTTGCAATCGCTTTATAAATATCCTTAATGAGTTTTTTAAAAGAAATAAACAGACGACGTACTTTTGGTATTATATCTCACCCAGATGCTGGTAAAACAACACTTACCGAAAAACTATTATTGTTTGGTGGTGCCATACAAGAAGCTGGTGCTGTAAAGAGTAATAAGATAAAAAAAGGTGCTACAAGTGATTTTATGGAAATTGAACGTCAGCGTGGAATTTCTGTTGCCACTTCTGTTTTAGCTTTTGAGTATAATGGAATTAAAATTAATATTTTAGATACACCTGGTCACAAGGATTTTGCTGAAGATACATTTAGAACTTTAACTGCAGTAGATAGTGTTATTGTAGTTATTGATGTCGCAAAAGGTGTTGAAGAGCAGACTGAAAAATTAGTTGAAGTTTGTCGCATGCGAAACATACCTATGATTGTATTCATTAACAAAATGGATAGAGAAGGTAAAGATGCTTTTGATCTTTTGGATGAAATTGAACAAAAATTGGGTTTAAAGGTTGTGCCTTTAAGTTTCCCAATAGGAATGGGTTACGACTTTAAAGGGATCTATAATATTTGGGAAAAGAATATAAATTTGTTTTCTGGGGATAGCAGAAAAGATATTGAAGAGACGATTGAAATTTCAGATTTATCTTCACAAGAATTAGATAAACTTATTGGTGAAACTGCAGCAAGTACATTAAGAGAAGAAATAGAATTGGTTGAAGGTATATATCCTCAGTTTAATAAAGATGATTATTTAAATGGAGAACAACAACCTGTGTTTTTTGGTTCTGCTTTAAATAATTTTGGTGTTAGAGAACTTTTAGATTGCTTTGTTGAAATCGCACCTAAACCAAGACCAAAACGTAGTGAAGAACGTTTGGTACAACCAGATGAAGAGAAGTTCACAGGTTTTGTGTTTAAAATTCATGCCAATATGGATCCTAACCATAGAAACAGATTGGCTTTTGTGAAAATCGTTTCTGGTGAGTTTAAAAGAAACGCACCATACTTGCATGTTAGACATAATAAAAAATTGAAATTTTCTAGTCCTAATGCTTTCTTTGCTGAAAAGAAAGAAATTGTAGACATCTCATATCCTGGTGATATTGTAGGTTTACAAGATACCGGAAGTTTTAAAATCGGAGATACACTTACTGAAGGTGAAATTTTGAACTATAAAGGTGTGCCAAGCTTTTCACCAGAACACTTTAGATATATCAATAATGCTGACCCAATGAAGGCGAAACAATTATATAAAGGTATTGACCAGTTGATGGACGAAGGAGTTGCTCAATTATTTACATTAGATCTTAATGGTCGAAAGGTTATTGGTACTGTTGGAGCACTTCAGTATGAGGTTATACAATACAGACTTGAACATGAGTATGGTGCAAAATGTACTTATGAAAACTTGAACGTACACAAAGCATGTTGGGTACAAACTGACAATGAAAAGAGCGACGAATTTAAAGAGTTCTTAAGAGTAAAACAGCGTTTTTTAGCTAGAGATAAGCAAAATCAGCTGGTGTTTTTAGCAGATTCTATGTTTTCATTACAAATGACTCAACAAAAATATCCAAGTATTATCTTCCATATGACTTCAGAATTTGAATAAAACAAGTGTGCATTTCATCGAAAAGCGACTAAAAAAACAACATTTAAACGATGTTTTAAGTTTTTTATCGATATTTTAGTTGCAACTGAATTGCAATCTATACATTCAGACTAAGATTAACCCCAAACTAATCTACTTATTATGGATATTAACGCAAACGTTTTCAGTAACGAAGAGATTACTGTTACCTACGAACCTCGCTGTTGTGCAAATGCAGGCATTTGTGCCAGACAACTTTCAGAAGTATTTAGAAATTCTGTGATTCCTTGGATTGATTTAGAAGGAGCACAAACTGATGCAGTTATTAATCAAATTAATAAATGTCCATCAGGAGCTTTACAATATCATTTTAACCAAAAAGATGTTGCCTAACTAAAGTTTGAACCGCTTAAAAAAAACCTTTGAATTAAAATTCAAAGGTTTTTAGTTTTTAGTCTTGACTAGTTATTTTATAGTTTAAGGTCTTAAATATAATATACATTGAAACCCATTCCTAACCCTTTCCAAGGAAGGTAATAGTTCTATATAACTCTTTAAGCTTGTCCTGTTGGTCCGAAATTCAGAGGAATTGAAGGTTACTCGTAATTAGATATTTCGAGAACCTCTATATGCAATCAACTGATAATTTTAATTAAAATTTTAGGCCTGACCTGTTGGTCCGAAATTCAAAGGAATTGGAGGTTGCTCGTAATCCTTAATTTCACCATGTGCTTTTTCGAATCGGGTTACGTTATCACCCAATGCCTTTAATAATCGCTTTGCATGTTGTGGTGTTAATATAATACGAGACTTCACTTTGCTTTTTGGAGTTCCAGGCATAATACTAACAAAGTCAACTACAAACTCAGATACTGAATGATTTATAATTGCCAAGTTAGAATATATACCTTCTGCTACTTTCTCGTCTAACTCAATGTTAATTTGCCCTTTTTTAGGGTTGTTTTTTTCGTCTGCCATCTTAAACTTGTTTATGCTTCCATGAAAATGGAAGTCTTGTCTATTATACTTACAGACCTGCTAGGTTTAAAAACCTTACAGGGCATTTTAAATAATAAAAGCCTTCTCGTTAATAACTTGAAGGCTTTTATCTTTATTCTATTAACTTAAGAAAACTTGAATTAATTAAAGTTCATTTCTTCTTTAGCTTTCATCATTTCATTAAACTCTTCTTTAGAACCAACGATGATGTGTTCGTATTCTCTCACACCTGTACCTGCTGGTATTCTATGACCAACAATTACATTTTCTTTAAGTCCTTCAAGTGTATCTACCTTACCATTTACAGCTGCTTCGTTAAGAACTTTAGTTGTTTCTTGGAACGATGCCGCAGATATAAACGACTTAGTTTGTAATGAAGCTCTTGTAATACCTTGCAAGATTGGAGTTGCAGTCGCAGGACTTACGTCTCTTGCAGTTACAAGATTTTTATCTTCTCTACGTAAGCTAGAGTTTTCATCTCTTAAATCTCTAACAGATACAATCTGACCAGATTTTAAATTCTCAGAATCACCAGCCTCTTCAACAACTTTCATTCCGAACATCTTATCATTTTCTTCAATGAAATCTGATTTATGAACTAATTGGTTTTCTAAGAAAATAGTATCACCAGAGTCAATAATTCTAACTTTACGCATCATCTGTCTTACAACAACTTCGAAGTGCTTATCATTAATCTTCACACCTTGTAAACGATATACTTCTTGTACTTCGTTCACTAAATATTGTTGTACTGCAGAAGGCCCTTTAATATTAAGGATATCGTTTGGTGTAATAGAACCATCAGATAAAGGCATACCAGCTTTAACGTAATCATTTTCTTGAACAAGAATTTGATTAGATAATTTAACTAAGTACTTCTTAACCTCACCTAATTTAGATTCGATGATAATCTCACGATTACCACGCTTAATTTTACCAAATGATACAACACCATCAATCGCACTTACTACAGCAGGATTAGAAGGATTACGTGCTTCGAACAATTCTGTTACACGAGGAAGACCACCAGTAATATCACCAGCTTTAGCTGATTTACGAGGTATCTTAACTAAAATCTTACCTATATCAATCTTTTCACCATCATCAATCATAATGTGAGCTCCAACAGGTAAATTGTATGAACGTATAGTTTCACCTTTCTTATCTTCAATCAATAATGTTGGAATCAACTTCTTGTTTCTAGATTCTGAAATTACTTTCTCTTGGAAACCAGTTTGTTCATCAATTTCAACTTGATATGTTATACCTTGTTCAATGTTTTCATACTTCACTTTACCAGCAAATTCTGAAATAATTACACCATTATATGGATCCCATTGAGAAATAACATCTCCTTTCTTCACTTTACTTCCAGGTTTCACATAGATATAAGAACCATAAGTAATATTATTAGTACTTAATACAATTCCTGTTTTAGCATCTACTAATTTTAATTCTGAAGTTCTAGATATAACAACATCTACTTCTTTTCCATCGTTATCTTTAGATTTTACTGTTTTAAGATCTTCGATCTCAGCAATACCATCAAACTTAACAGTTAATTTATTCTCTTCAGAAATGTTACTTGCAATACCACCTACGTGGAATGTACGTAATGTTAACTGTGTACCTGGCTCTCCAATAGATTGAGCAGCAACTACACCGACAGCTTCACCTCTTTGTACCATTTTACCAGTAGCAAGGTTACGACCGTAACACTTCACACAAATACCTTTTTTGGCTTCACATGTTAATGGAGAACGCACTTCTATTGAATCAATTGGAGAATCTCCTATTTTCTTAGCAATAATGTCATCAATATGTCCTCCAGCTTCTACTAATAACTCTTCAGTTAGTGGGTTATATACATCATTAAGCGATGTTCTACCTACTATTCTAGCTTCTAAGTTTTCAACGACTTCTTCATTTTTCTTAAGTGCAGAAACTTCAATTCCTCTTAGTGTACCACAATCTTCTTGGTAAACAATTACATCTTGTGAAACATCTACTAAACGACGAGTTAAGTAACCTGCATCGGCAGTTTTAAGAGCCGTATCTGCAAGACCTTTACGAGCACCATGAGTAGAGATAAAGTATTCTAAAATTGAAAGTCCTTCCTTAAAGTTAGAAAGAATTGGATTTTCAATAATTTCTCCACCAGCTGCCGTAGATTTTTTAGGCTTAGCCATTAATCCACGCATACCTGTTAACTGACGAATCTGTTCTTTAGATCCACGAGCACCAGAATCTAGCATCATAAATACTGAGTTAAATCCTTGCTGATCCTCACGAATACGCTTCATTGACAATTCAGTCAATTCTGCATTCGTAGATGTCCAGATATCAATAACTTGGTTATAACGTTCGTTGTTTGTAATAAGTCCCATATTATAGTTACCCATTATACCATCAACCTTCGTATTGGCTTCATCAATCATTCCTTGCTTCTCTTGTGGAATAATAATATCACCTAAACTAAATGATAATCCACCTTGGAATGCAAACTTATATCCTTGTGTTTTAATCTCATCAAGGAATTCAGCCGTTTCTGGTACACTAGTCTTCTTAAGAATACCATGAATGATATCTCTCAAAGATTTCTTAGTTAATACCTCATTGATATAACCTGCTGCTGCTGGTACTTTTTCGTTGAAAAGTACACGACCAACAGTTGTTTCTATAATTTGCTTAGTAAGTTCACCTTCTTCGTTAAAATCGATTGTTCTTACTTTAATACCAGCATTTAAGTCAACTTGCTTCTCATTATAAGCAATTGTTACTTCTTCTGGAGAATAGAATGTTAAACCTTCACCTTTAATAGGTACATCTTTAGTCGACTTTCTAAGCTTAGTCATATAGTATAAACCAAGTACCATATCCTGAGAAGGTACAGTAACTGGTGCCCCATTTGCTGGGTTCAATATATTATGTGATGCCAACATTAAAAGTTGACACTCTAAAATCGCTTCTGGTCCTAATGGTAAATGCACAGCCATCTGGTCACCATCGAAATCGGCATTAAATGCAGTACACACTAATGGGTGTAATTGAATCGCTTTACCTTCGATAAGCTTAGGTTGAAATGCTTGAATACCAAGTCTGTGTAACGTAGGAGCTCGATTTAAAAGCACTGGATGTCCTTTTAAAACATTCTCTAAGATATCCCAAACTACTGGCTCTTTTCTATCTATAATTTTCTTTGCAGATTTTACAGTTTTCACGATGCCTCTTTCAATCAACTTTCTGATGATAAAAGGTTTGTATAGCTCCGCTGCCATATCTTTTGGCAATCCACATTCAAATAATTTTAATTCTGGTCCAACAACAATTACAGAACGTGCAGAATAATCAACACGCTTACCAAGTAAGTTTTGACGGAAACGTCCTTGCTTACCTTTAAGTGAATCTGATAATGATTTTAATGGTCTGTTAGAATCTGTTTTTACTGCAGATGATTTACGTGTGTTATCAAATAATGAATCTACTGATTCTTGTAACATACGTTTCTCATTACGTAAAATCACTTCTGGTGCTTTTATCTCAACTAATCTTTTAAGACGGTTGTTACGGATAATTACACGACGGTATAAATCATTTAAATCTGAAGTTGCAAAACGACCACCATCTAAAGGCACTAAAGGTCTTAATTCTGGTGGAATTACAGGAACAGCCTTCATAATCATCCACTCAGGTCTGTTTTCTCTGTTTAAGTTTGAATCTCTAAACGCTTCAACAACCTGTAAACGCTTTAAAGCTTCTGTTTTACGTTGTTTAGATGTTTCGTTATTAGCTTTATGTCTTAAATCATAAGATAACTGATCTAAATCAATTCTTGCTAATAAATCAATAAGACACTCAGCACCCATCTTAGCGATGAATTTGTTAGGGTCTGTATCATCTAAATATTGATTCTCTTGAGGAATTGCATCTAAAATATTAAGATACTCTTCTTCAGTAAGGAAATCCATTTTTTGAATTGGTTCACCTTCAGCATTCATAGCTATACCAGGTTGGATAACTACGTAACGCTCGTAATAGATAATCATATCTAATTTCTTAGATGGTAATCCAAGAAGGTAACCTATTTTGTTTGGTAAAGAACGGAAATACCAGATATGAGCAACAGGCACAACTAAATTGATGTGTCCTACTCTATCTCTACGCACTTTCTTTTCTGTTACTTCTACACCACAACGGTCACATACAATACCCTTGTAACGTATTCTTTTATATTTACCACAAGCACATTCAAAATCCTTAACAGGACCAAAAATACGCTCACAGAACAAACCATCACGTTCTGGTTTGTGTGTTCGATAATTAATAGTTTCTGGCTTTAATACTTCGCCACGAGATTCTGCTAAAACAGACTCAGGTGATGCTAAACCGATAGAGATTTTATTAAATCTCTGAATTGTATTCTTATCTTGTCTTCTTGCCATGTTCTTTAAAGTATTCAGTTTGCAGTAACAGTTTTAGCATTACTAAAACTGTTACTTGCCAACCTAAATTTATTCTTCTAATCTAATATCTAATCCTAAACCTTTCAATTCGTGCATAAGTACGTTGAACGATTCTGGTAGTCCTGGTTCTGGCATTGGCTCACCCTTAACGATTGCTTCGTAAGTTTTTGCTCTACCAATAACATCGTCTGATTTTACAGTTAAGATTTCACGTAAAGTACTAGAAGCACCATATGCTTCAAGTGCCCAAACTTCCATTTCACCAAAACGCTGTCCACCAAATTGTGCTTTACCACCTAATGGTTGTTGTGTAATTAATGAGTATGGTCCTATAGAACGTGCGTGCATCTTATCATCAATCATGTGACCAAGTTTAATCATATAGATCACACCAACTGTAGCTGCTTGATCAAAACGATCACCTGTACCACCATCATATAGATATGTGTGTCCAAATCTTGGAATACCAGCTTCATCTGTATATCCATTAATTTGATCTAAAGTAGCACCATCAAAAATTGGTGTTGCATATGTTCTTCCTAAATCTTGACCAGCCCAACCTAAAACGGTTTCATAAATCTGACCAATATTCATACGAGAAGGTACACCAAGTGGATTTAATACAATATCTACTGGAGTTCCATCTTCTAAGAAAGGCATATCTTCTTGACGAACTATACGTGCAACAATACCTTTGTTACCGTGACGTCCTGCCATTTTATCACCAACTTTAAGCTTACGCTTCTTCGCGATATAAACCTTAGCTAATTTAATGATACCTGCTGGTAACTCATCACCGACAGAAATCGTAAACTTCTCACGTCTTAATGATCCTTGAAGATCATTTTCTTTGATTTTATAGTTATGGATTAAATCTGCAACAAGTTCATTAGTATGATTGTCAGTTGTCCATTTTCCTGAAGTTAAATGTGTATAATCATCTACAGCATTTAACATTTTTAAGGTATATTTTTTACCTTTAGGAATAATTTCCTCTCCTAAATCATTATAAATACCTTGAGCAGTTTTACCATTAACAATGTTGAATAATTTTTCAACAAGAACATTTTTAAGATCATCGAATCTATTGTCGTAAGCATTTTCTAATGCCTCAATATCTTCTTTATCTTGTGCTCTCTTGCGTTTATCTTTTACTGCTCTAGCAAATAATTTCTTTTCTATTACAACACCATTAAGTGATGGAGATGCTTTTAAAGATGCATCTTTTACATCACCTGCCTTATCACCAAAGATTGCTCTTAAAAGTTTTTCTTCTGGTGTAGGATCAGATTCTCCTTTTGGTGTAATCTTACCAATTAAGATATCTCCTGGTTTGATTTCCGCACCAATGCGAATCATTCCATTTTCATCTAAATCTTTAGTAGCTTCTTCTGAAACGTTAGGAATATCATTAGTTAACTCTTCATTACCTAATTTAGTATCTCTAACTTCTAATGAATACTCATCAATATGAATAGATGTAAATACATC
>NZ_JADGDZ010000091.1:11131-13255 GCF_016744625.1 Winogradskyella sp. | reverse complement strand
AAATTCATCAAGGTAAAAAAATCTATAATTTTCGCTACAAAACAAAAAGTTTAAATCACTTCATAACTAAAAATCCGGAAGCTTTCGCTTCCGGATTTTTAACTTTCAATCAATCAAATAATCAATTCTTACTTCAATACAAATTCTGAAGTAGATAATAATTCTTTATCACTAAATACATTTATTTTGTAACGTCCTTTTTCAAACTTAGAATCTTCTGGTGGTGCAACATACTCACAGATATTTAAGTTTCTGTTTTCATAGTTAAATCTACTAATAAGACTATAGTTTAAAACCTGTTCGTCAAATTGTATTTGGTCATTAGCACCTAACACATTGTTTTTAGGATCTATAACTTGAACATATAATTCTTTATCACCAGCTTCTGTCAACATATTTTTTGCTACAGTAAAACAAACTTTAATTTTATCACTTCGTCTAGCGCGCTCCATTGGTACTTGTTTACCACTGCTTCTTTCAAGAACTCCCATTCCTATTAATCCAACCGTTTGCAATGCTGCTGCATCACTAACAACAGTTGCTAATTCTGTATTCTGCACTAATAAAGAATCTGTGAACATCGTACGCTCAGCTAACTGCACTTGTGTACTATCTAAAGATGTTGCCAAGTATTCGTTCTCAACTTTTAAACGATCATTTTCAGTTAATAAAACGTCCATTTCTTCTTGTAAAGTCATAAACTTCTTTTTATATCTCCATAAGCTATTAACGCTATTTTGAGATACTTTTAAAGAATCCATTAAACCTTGAATACGGTCTCTGGCTGCAACTAAATCTTGATTTTTAACTTCACTATCCGCAATAGCAGCATCATACTCTTGAGCCATGTTGTTAAGATCATTCATTACTTGTTGCTTTTCGCTCACCAAAGTTTTTTCAGTCTCTTGCTTATCGCTGTAAAGTTTTGAAGCATAAAATGCAGTTCCTAAAAATAAAACCAATAGTATACCTAATCCAACTTTTAGTCCTGTACCTGTTTTTTGTGAACTTTCCATAAATTGTTTGTTTTTAAGTTATTGTTAATACTTATTTTTTAATTTATTATCGAGATCAAAGTAATTAAATAAAACTGTATTTTTATTCTATTATTTTAATTAAATGTTCCAAATGCAAAATCTCATTTCATTTACTCATAAAGATCGTGATACTATTTTAAAAGCACGTAAAGGAGAATCAAAATTTGGAGAACATATTCAGTTATTACCTAACCTCACTAACATATACGATGACATTGTTAATTTAGATGTTGACTTTGTTATTTTTGGCATTTCTGAAGATATTGGTGTTTACGGAAATTACGGAAAAACAGGAACTTATAAGGCTTGGGAAGCCACAATAAAAGTTTTGTTAAATATTCAAAATAATAGCAAAACTAGAGCAAAACGAGTCCTTATACTAGGTCATTTAGATTATACTGAAAGCCGAAGTGTAGTTGAACTAAAATCAATAAAGAAAAACATATCTAAGGCAAGAACATTGGTAGAGACTATCGATAAAGATGTTGTGCATGTAGTATCCTCAATTATCAAAGCAGGTAAAACACCAATTATTATTGGAGGTGGACACAATAATGCCTACGGAAACATAAAAGGCAGTGCTTTGGCTAATAATGGAAAAATAAATGTTGTGAATTTTGATGCACATACCGATTTTAGAGCTGAAGAAGGACGACATAGTGGTAATGGATTCAGTTATGCTTATGCTGAAGGTTTTCTTAAAAACTATTTCATATTTGGTCTGCACGAAAATTATACTTCAGACAAACTCTATAAAACACTTAAGAAGTTTAAGTCTATAAAATATAATACATACGAAGCTATAGAGGTCAGAAACGAATTAGATTTTAATTCTGAAATGGAAACAGCTTTAAGCCATGTATCAGAAAAAGAATTCGGAATTGAAATAGATTGTGATGCTATTGAAAACATACCAAGTAGTGCAATGTCACCAAGTGGGTTTAGTGTAAAACAAACAAGGCAATTCGTCAATTATTTTGGTAAACATGAAAAAGCAAGCTATTTACATATCTGTGAAGCATCACCTACCAAAAAGACAGCAACTAAAGTAGGGAAACTCATCACCTATTTAATCACTGATTTTATT
>NZ_JADGDZ010000091.1:0-11121 GCF_016744625.1 Winogradskyella sp. | reverse complement strand
TAAAAGCTATTTTATTATATTTATATAAGCACTTATATAAATATTTATTTACTATGGATTCATTAAGAGGTTATGGCAATTTAGGTTTAGGGTCAAGATTAAAAAGAGTTAGTGATTACATGATGAGAGAATCTCAGGTTGTATATAACTCTTATAACATAGAATTTGATCCGTACTTATTTCCTGTATTTAAAACCATTAGCAATTATGATGGAATAACAAACACGGAACTAGTTGAGCAACTAAAATTTACTCAACCTGCAATTACTCAATTTGTCAATAAACTACTTAAAAAAGGTTACATACAACAACTCAATGATAAAACAGACAAACGAAAAAAAACAATTTTTTTAACCAAAGAAGGAGAACATTTACTAATTAAAATAAAACCTATTTGGCATGCCATAGACAAGACAATTAATCAAATAACAAACTATAAATCGGATACGCTATTAGATCAAATAAATCATTTAGAAGATACTTTTAAACAAACTGATTTTAGCGAAATGATATCATGCAATATAGATTCAAGTATGAAAAGCTCTGTAGTAATAATTGATTATAAACCTGAATATAAAAATGCCTTTTACGATTTAAATATTGAATGGCTCAAAACCTTTTTTTATGTAGAACCTTATGACGAAGAGGTTTTAAGTAATCCAGATAAATACATCATTAATAAAGGAGGCTTTATATTCTTTGCTATGAAAGATGATAATATTGTCGGTACTGTTGCCTTAATGCCAACTGAAGAAGATGGGATTTTAGAGCTCACAAAAATGGGTGTTCTGCCAGAGGAACGAGGACAAAATATTGGACAACAATTATTACAACATTGTATTGATTTTGGTAAATCTAAAAATTTGAATGGACTACTACTCTATTCTAGTACTATTTTAGAAAACGCCATTTATTTGTATCGTAAATATGGGTTTAAAGAATTAGAACTTGAAGCTGATAGTCCTTATGTGCGTAGTGATATAAAGATGTTGTTATCGCTTTAATTTAATCATCTTTTGGTTTAGGATAGTAAGCCTTATTGTAGCTATTGCTTGCCTATTCCAATTTAAATCTTCAGTATGAGTAAAATTACCAAACTTTAGCCTCGGATATTTACCTATAACATATATACCTATATCGTTACAATGTACTGGTTCAAAGTTTATGTCATTTTTTTTGTTAGACAGTCTTTGGCTTTCATATAAACTTAACCCAAATAACTTATAGAATTTAATAATTTCTATTGAGTTATTGTTAATTCCCAACTGCCTTCAAAGAATCTATTTGACGCTGAAGTGCATCTATTTGTTTAGAATTATCCTGTACTTTAGGAATCATCTTTAAAGAGTCTAAAGTTTTTTCCATAATGTCCTCATCTTTTGGCTCTTCTTTATAATAGTAACCAATCCCTTCACTCGACCTCCAAGCCTCATTTAATTGACCATAAACGGTTTCATCCCAAGTGCTTGGATGCTTAACATCTATCCAAATTACATCTCTGTATTCACTATCAATCAATACTAAATCTGGTGTTGCAGAACCATCAAATTGTTGTGCATCTGTATCACTAATAGAAGATATCGTTCCTAGAAAAAACATACGTTTTCTACCAGCAATATCTTTAATATATGGTCTAAACTCAACTGGTGTACTTGCGTTCCAATCATATTCTTTACGAGATTCTTTTACTTTTAATGGCATTGCAGAAACACCAGCATAGCCTTGTTTCTTAGTGGCATGATCGTAATAATACATTTTATCTCTACCATCTGCAGGAATAAACACACTATAACTTAAACTTGTACGCTCATCTCCTACTGGCTCTAAACCAAACCAATGGTATAAGCCACTATAAGCATCTGAATTTGAGCCTGCAAAATCAAAATCAGTAACATAAGGTTGTTGATTTTGGTCTTTTGGCATCAATGGAATTTTAACTGCAGTTTCCATATTCCAAGGTAATGGATCACTAAATCCACCTAAGAATTTTAAAGATTCTGCTTGAAGCTGTGATACTTTTTCAGATAAAGTATTCTGCTTATTTAAAAATGGATAATTCTTAATGTCATCTGGATGCACAAAAGTTCCTTTTCCAATAGTAATACGCTCTACATAATCATTAAAATCGTGCTCACCATTATCTATAATCATAACTCCACCAAAAGTTGGGTAAGGAAAAAAGAAGCCTTTCCATTTTATTAAACTCACCACTTGTACCCAAGCATCTGAATCATTTTTCATATAAAACGTATCGCTTGGCTCATAATTAAAAAGCATCCAAGGATTAAAACGCTGTACTACTGCATTATATGTATTTCTACTAAACTTTAAAGATTCACCAATTGAAAAGGTTACTGATATTCTATTTTCATTAGAAAATCGAGGAAATGGCGTTGTACTACTAACTGCAAAAACTTCTTCTGTATTATCGCTAATTTGTTGCATAACGTATTTCTCACTTGGCTGAATAGCCATAGTCCATTTATTCTCAGTGCCAATTCTAACTAAGTGTGGTAATGAAACATCTTTGGTTTCACCTACACTTTCATTAGCCATTGAAAACACATTTCGCAAAGGTTGAATACGTTCATTTTGAGTTAATGGCAATTCACTAATCTCTACTTTATTAAGACTATTAAAGACGTTATAAGTCTTCATATAATCATACATCTTATAATGCCATCCGAATACATAAAGTAATCCAAAAAAGACAATCAATAAGGCTAAAACACCTAAGCGACCTCCTGTATTAGATGTCTTCCTAAATTTGCGCAATCCAAGAATTAGAATGAGCAAACTCACAATAATAATAAACAGGTATTTTCTAACAAATAATAATGCTGGTTGGTAATCGTCTCGTAGTACAAAAAGTAAGATGAGCAAAATTAATCCAACAATGATGGTAATTGTTTTTTGCTTTTTTCCTTTATTCCAGTATGATTTTATCATGCTTAATTTTTTGTCATTCTGAACTTGGTTCAGAATCTTGAATTTAATATTATCTTTTGTGGATTCCGCATCAAGTGCGGAATGACAAACTTTTAATGAGATCCAGAAGTAAATTCAGGATGATACTTTCTTTACATTAGACCCTTATCTTTTAAACGGTCGCGTGCACTTTGCTTTTCAGCTTCAGGTTGCGACTTAATCTCTTCTTTAACATCTTCTACCACCTCTTTATCTTTAGTCTTTAAGTCTTCAATAAAGTCTTTTCCTTTTTCCACAGCGCCATCAACCATTTCACCTAATGAGTCGCTTTTTTCTTCCACGACTTCAGTTGTCTTTATTACAAAATTAGCTAAGTATGTTCCTATTAATGTACCAACTGCAAAAGATGCAAAAGCAGAAATACCGTTATAGCTCGAAAATACAGCAAGAGGTGTTAAAAACTCTACTACTAATGCGGCAATCATAACCAAGCTGACAATAAAAATAATACGAGGCAAAAGTGCTTGTTTATAAACAAATCCTTTTGGATTGTCTGCTTTCATTTGCAACTCTTTGCTATTAACGATTTTATTTAAAAATCGGTAAACACTATTACTATTAGATTCTCTCCAATAAAGGAATATTCCGAATAAAATTGCTGCTATAAATATTACTAGTTCTATTCCCATAATTATTGTATTTAAGGTTCTTATAAAATTAGTCTAAATTTCTTAGATATTGTTACTAATACGTTCTATTGCCCAATCTCTAAAGGAGTCATTCCAAGTATCATAACTCTTATAAAATTGTTCTTTGTCATACCAATACAAGAATAAAACATCTTTTGGCGAAATGTTAATCAATAACTTGTGGATTAAATCTCGATGCTCTGCTGATAAAGATGAATGTGGCTGATGCAAAGCAAAGTACATAGATTCTTCTACCATATCCTCGATTTTGTAAGCGTTACTTCGCTCTAATTTTTCGAGATACAATTCTACTCCCATCACTTGTTTACGTGCTTTTATATCTATTTTATTCAAATAGCTTTTAAATAACACTTTATCATTTAGAATGTCTTGTATTGGATGTTGTGTTTCCTTTAAAAGTTTATGAAGTTCATATTTTTTAATTCTATCATAGTTTGGAGTGTTTACAATCGCTTCTAAATTACATTCAATAATAATATGATCTTTTAGTTTATCTATTAACTCTGGTTGCTCAATATGATAAATAAGCACATCGTGTATCGTATCTTTTATGGCTTCTTTGTAAACGTCCTTACTTTCAAAAACAATGATTGGCTTTATAAAATCTCTTAGTAAATACACACCGTCGAAGGCTCTTGTAAAAAATGAACCTGTTGTAAAATGCAAAGGATGCAAGCTTAAATCTCTATCACGTAAATCACCATAAGTTTTAGCAGAGTCTAATAATTCTTGATGAATACCTTCATCTATAAAATTATTGCCAGTTTTAAACTTATCAATAAGTTTTAATTGCTTTTTCTGAATTTGTTCGAGATTATCAATGAGCCTGAATGTAATACTAACATCATCATATTTAAGAATGTCTAAAGGCTCATAAAACACATCAATATCTTGGTCAAAATCTATGCAAATGGCCGAATCTCTAGTAATATCATTAATTTTTTGACCATGTGTTCTAAAAACATGTTGCATCATTTCTCTATCAAAAGAATGAAATGGGAGATATACAGGCTTTCCTTTTTGTAAAGGTGATATGATAATGCCATGAGGATTTGCATCTCCATGATTAAGGTATTGCACATTCTTCTTCTCTTCCGCTACCTCAGGACTCCAACCTACTCCATCAATATAAAATGACTTGAGTTTGGTTTCAGTAAAACCTAATGTTTTTAAACACTTATTGTAACGCTCTACTAATTTTCCACTTACAGGAATGAGTTCACTTCTATATAGGTTTGCTTCTTTTAGTTTATCCATCTTATTGCCGTTAAGCGGTAATCACTTTTGTTATTCCTGAGAAATCAGAAATCTATTTTGTTTATTTTATTCTACTTAATTCCTACCTGCACAGGAATGACTACTATTATAACAATTCGTTTATTTGAACATATTGTAATAGCATTATCGTTTTAGCATCAATGATTTCCTCATTTTTAATCATCTCTATAGCTTTAGAAAAAGGCATTTCTAATACATCTATTTCTTCATCTTCACTATCTAAACCTCCTCCGTCATTAATCTTCATTGCATCACTATATTCAGCAACGAACAAATACATTTTTTCGGTTAATGCTCCAGGCGACATATAAGCTGTTAGCACTTGTTTAGCGCTTTTAATTTTATAGCCTACTTCTTCTTCTGTTTCTCTTATAATAGTTTCTAATGGACTATCATCTTTGTCAATGGCACCAGCACAAGCTTCAATTGACATACCATCATTTTTATCATTTTCATAAGCTGGCATTCTGAATTGTTTTGTTAATATCACAGTTCCTTTCTCTGGATCGTATAACAAAATTGCTGTGCCATTACCACGATTATAGGTTTCACGAGATAGACGTTTCCAATTTCCTTTTTTGAATTGGTAATCGTAATCTATTCTATCTAATGTTGCCCATTCATTGGATAGTTTGATGTGTTTTATGTTTTTGAGGTTATTCATTTAATCAATCTATTTTCCCAAACTGCTCGCGAGCTTCATTATCAATATTCAATTGATTCACTCTAGCATCTACTTTACGCTTAAAGTCAGTATCAGCAATGGTAGCAACGTTATCTAAATAACGAATAACTTCTTGTCTTCTAATATCAGAGAAGTTTAAACCCTTCATATTAGACTTCATTAATTCTTGAAGCATATTGAATTTGGTTTCATAATCCTTTTTGAAATATGTCTCAGGATTTTCAAACCAATCTTTTTCTAAATCAAAATCTGTTAAACGCAATGAAATTGCAGATTGAATATTACGTACATCTCGCGAAGAGAAAAACGGAAATATCTTCTGAATCTCTTTATATAAAGCAGCATAGAACATATGATCGTCCGTTTCATGAAGCTTCTCTACTTTATCAAAAGTTTCGTGAACACGCTCTTCTGATGGCTTTTCCATTAAATTAAGAATGTCTCCCATGCTTTTAGCTAAACCTTGATCCGCTAGGTATTTATACACTTCTGGATCGTCCATATTTACAAAATCTGGCATTGTACTTTGTAACTTTCTCCACCAAATATAATCTTGGTCTAAGAAATCGTGCTCAGTACGTGCTCCATCAATTTTAAATCGACCTTGTACACGTGAGATGACGGCTTTATCTAACATTTCTGGTAAGTTAGTAAACAAACCTATTGAGCTGTTACCATAATTTACAGCATAAGCACCTTCAGTATATCTTAAAAATACACCAATCACTTCTTTTACACCTGCAGAAACTCCTTGTGCTGTTCGCTCTTGTAAATTATTCTCAGCATCATCTATTGGTGCAAAAATTAATTTCGTTGGATCTTGTAAAGGCTTCATCCACTCTACCATTTTCTCAGCAGAACCACCTTGAAACGTACTAATCAAAGTATCTGGCATTGGATGGAATAAAAACGGAATATCTAAATTATCGCTATGTTCTTTTAATCGCGTAGCAATTGCAGCAATCAACATACTTTTCCCTGTTCCTGGTATTCCGTAACCCATAAATACAGGCATAAAACCACCAAGCTCTTGAAAAGGGTTCTTCTTTGCTTCAAAATCGTAACTCAGCATACGTTCTGTTAAACGACGTGCAAAATGCTTGGCATCTCTGTTACCTACAATTTGTTCAAACTGAATTTTGTTAAATTCTATACTTTTTGCTGTACCAGAAAAGACATTATCCCAACCTGAAATTGCAAACTCAGAATTTTCAAGTTTATAGGTTCTATCAACAATAGTTTCAGTATGTTCTAAGCTACTCTTACGTAATTGAATTTCGTCAATTAGAGCTTCAAAATAAACAACAGTAAAATCTATAACATCCTTATCTGATTTTATAATATCTGGGTGCCCTAAATATTTATCATAATAAAACAACTGGCATGAAATACCTTTTAATGGAGACATAAACGATACTTCCGGAATGCCTGCAAACTTCTGCTTCATCACTGATAAATCGTCTGAAGCATGTGGTTTTAAATCGTGTAGAATCTTATAAGACGTAGCAAACAACATAAATGCCGTTGATGTATGCATTTTACTTTCGTACTCACGCTTTCCTGAACTATCTAAAGCTGATTTGTTTTCGCTTAATGTTGATAATCCTGATGCATCATAAAAGCTATCTTTAATCCAAATACCAAGTGTTAAGCCTTCTTGTACAGCATACAAGGTTTGGTTTAAATAAATTGGAAGTGCAACCGATTCTGGCAACAAACGCTTCTTTAATGCTAAAATGGTTTTAGATACTGAAGTAACATTGACATTACTGCCATTATTTGCTCTAGATAAATACAATAATATGGATTCATCTTTAGCATCATTATCTTTATTCTTTGCACGTTGACTTTGCTCCCATTGAATAGACTTTAGATATGATGTTGCTTCATCACGAAGCATATCGAGTTCATTTTGTTTTATAGGGAAAGTTGAGTTGTGTTCCATTTTTTTAATCTTTTTAATTCTAATTAGAGTTTATACTAACGCAAAAGAATTTTACTGGTTTTTTACTTGATATAATTTATTAAACCCATCAAATAAGTACATTTTATCTTTAACTGAGTATAGTTTCCATGCTGTAGTGTGATCTTTAGTCTTTACTCTAATCTTATTTTTTCCAATTTCATAATAACTCATATAATCAATACAAGGCAACCCAAAATGACCACCAGTACTATGCTTATTTATAATAATTGGTTCGTCAAATTCTTTAAAAGGAATTGCTTTTTTTAAATAATTATTCTTTCGTACTGAAGAATAGTCTATAAGTGTATCATTCTTAATTTTTACTGTATCAATTGCTGTTTTAAGAAAAGCTTTTCTTTCTTTAATCAAATCATATGAAATATACATTTTCCAATTATAGTCTTCAATAAGTGCGTTAGTTATACTATCAGTAATTTCACCATTATTAGTGATTTTTTGCTTGAAAGAATACATACTATCCAACACATTAATGACTACTACTGGTTTAGTTTTCTCATAGTTAGAGCCATAATACATCTTACCATCTTTATAAAAATTACCATTTGTGTCAAAATAATTAGGATAAGAACCACTTTTGTTTTCTAATACTACTTTTCCTTGACTGGTAACGATCTTCGTTATTTGGTCGTCACTATTAGAAATAAAAAAATTATCGTTTTCTAAAAATTCAACCTTATCACTGTCATTAAAAATATCAGTCACTATAAAATAATCTGAATCAACAATTATATCATTTAAAAAAGGAACATCAGGATATTTGTCTTCTTCTACCTGACAGTTAAACGTTGTCAATAACATTGACAGTAATAATATAATGGTATAATATGTCCTATTTGTTTTTTCCTTCAAAACAATATTAGGTATTAAGATCAGAAACTTGAATAGGTGCTTGCGCTAGCTTATTCATGATTTCGGGTGTTTTATTATACAGTAATTGTATAATTCTATGTGGTGCAAAAATATAACGTTGTCTATACACTGCATTCCATTTCTGGAAGGTTTGCTTGCTAAAAAAACTACCTTCTTTAAACTCACTCACAGACTTTAATTCATCTATTTTAAATGAAATAGCATATGATTCTAAAGGGATTTCTTTATTTGAAATGCCTTGCAAAACTGCATGAGTAACTTTGTTTTCGTCTTTTGCGAAGACATTGTGTATTGGCCCTAAATCGACACGTTTTATAAGCTTTGGTAGCACTTTTGGCAAACGCTTGTCTATAGCATAAGCCATAGTATCCATATTCATTTCGCGATCAGATGTATTTTTTAAAACCGTGTAAATCTCTTCTTTATAATCATTAGCATTTCTACCGTCATAATCGAAATACATATAACAAATAAATGGTCTGTTATGAGATACATCATAAAAGCTCCAACTGACTAAGTATTCTGCTTCTGAACCTTCTGGTGCTTGAATAATTTTACCCTGAACAAAACGATTGAAAATATATTCTTTCTTGGCTGATGTATAATAAACTATAGATGATGCTTGAAACAATTTACGCTTTGCAATTGGCTCTTTTTTGCGCATTAAAGTATCTAAAAATTCATCTTTTAAGACATCTATATCGGTTAGTCTACCTAAGTAGTCTTCTCGTAATGCTAAATCGTTGAATAAGTATCTAAATTCTAAATAATTAGGAAAACTAGAATCGGTTAAATCGACTTTCATGTTATCTTCATCATCATACATGTATTTTACACGTATGGCTTCGATAGAATACAACAGCAAATCACTGTATTGCTTAAACAACTGTACTTCTTGCTTATTAAGTAATTGCTTTTCTTGTACAGCAACAATGAGTTCTTTGAGTGTGAAATCTATCATTTTATGATAGAACACATACTGTTCTTTAGAATCTAATATTGCGGAATCTAATGGTGTTACTATCATTATAGTAGTCAGTTGGCAGTATTCTGTTTGCAGTTAACTACGAATACTAGAAATGTATTATTAAAATGTTAATGGAAATCTAGTTAGTATACACAGTATTAAGCCACAATTAGATTGATAACTGAATACTACTTCCTAATTTTTTATCCTAAAAGATCGTCGTCGTTAGACTCTGGTTTTGGTTCACCTGCTGGTTCTCCTCCTCCATCACCTGAAGGTGCATTTGCATCTGCAGCGTAGTAATCTTCGAAAATTTCTTTCATATCAATTCCGTAACGCTCAGCAAAATTCTTTTGAATAGACTTATCTTTTTCTCGAATTTCTTGTAAAGCCTCAGCATAACTACCATAAACACCTTGCATCACTTTTTCGTGAACTGGAATATTATCCATCATTTCTTGACGTGCTTTAGCACTTGCTGTATGCATTGCTGCCAAAGTTTCACCAATATGCTCATCGGTTTTAACACCTAAATGTTCTAAGATTGCCGCGAATTCTTGATCTGTACGTGCTTTTAAAGCAACCACATAACCATCGTAATATTTTAAACGTTCATCTGTATCAGACTTTAATTTAGCACGATGTGTTTGTAGATTACTTCGCAAAGATGTTAATACTTTAATTGTTAAGTTATGCTTATGTACAAAACTATCTTTAGAAGCTGCTAAAGTCGTGTATGCATTTTTAAGCCCTTCTAACTCTTCAACTTTTTGTTCTAAAGTAGTTACCTTACCTAAAGCATCTGAATATTCTGTAGACTGTTTATCTGCAACTTCTTCTAACGCTTGGCGTGCTTGTTTTAACAAAGCATATTGCTCTTCGAGTTTATCTTCTACTTCTTTTTTCTTTTGAAGCGCTTTAGTATGATTATTGCTCGCTTCTACAATTGCCGTTTTTAGGCTTTCTTCAACTTCTTTAATTTCGAGCTCTCTATCTTTTAGACGCTTAATTGCAGCCTGACTCTTAAATGATAATTCATTTAATAATGTCTGAACATCTGCTGTTTCAATACGTTGCTGAAACATTGCTTTCGCTTTGTTATCTGCAGCATCACGAACAGTTTGCGCATTTTTAAGCTCAGCTTCGGCATCTTTAATTTTGCCTTTTCTTCCCCAAAGATTATTCCACCATGTATCTGGTTTGTTATTTGCATCTTCAAGCTCAACTTTAGCACGCTCTAAACGTTTTATGGCATCATCAATAATTTTTTGCTCAGCAGCGTTTAATGCAGAGAAACCTTCGAACATAATACCAACTTCATCTTGATAGTCTGTTAAATCCTTAATAGCATCAAGTAAAGTAGTTCTGTCCTTTTCTGCCATATCTACAACATTGTCTAATGTTGCGTTAAGTATTTTCTGACGACTTTCCGGATCATCCTCTTGAGCCAATTTAGACTTCATTTGGTCTATGGCTTTTCCCCAGTTTACATCTACTTTTTCCGCTTTTTCTTGCGAGTTGGTTTCTAACAAATCAAAATCATCAGACATATTATGTTGTGTGTTTTAGTTGAACAATAATTGGATAAGCAATTTCGGCAATTTTTACGAGTATAAAAACTTTACCTACTAAATTATATGTATAAAATATTATAAAATTGTTACAGTAATTTTATAGAATCAGCTTAATTTTATAA
>NZ_JADGDZ010000090.1 GCF_016744625.1 Winogradskyella sp. | reverse complement strand
GAATTTAAACAGTTAAGTATTCCATGTGCGTCATTACTTTTTCTATTAACACTCAAAACCTTTTCAAAATTTATTAATGCCTTTTGATAGTCTCCCATATATGAATAAATATTCCCAATATTATATAGAATACCATTAACTCCTTTTTTTATTCCAAGTTCTTCTTTTATGGCTAATGCCTCTTCATAATAGCTTAGAGCAATTTTAAAATTTCCCTTATAATAATTTAAAACGCCTAAAGCATTTTTGCATTTTCCTATACCTTCTAAATCATCTAAAGAGTTATAAAGTTGTATTGCTTTTTCAAAATTATCAATTGCAACTTTAAAATTGGCTTGCTCCGTGTAGATAACTCCTTTTAGGTAGAAGCTACGAGCTTTACCTTTTACAGATTTTATATCATCAGCAAGTTTCAAAGCTTCTTCTACATATGCTAATGATTGAGGTGGATCGTTTCTATAGTGATTAAATGCTAATAGATTAAGAATTTTAACGCGGACTGTATCTTTTTCTTTATGGTTTTGCAATTCTATCTTAAGACTATCTATTTTTTTATTTTGTGACAAAACAGATGTTGAAAAAGAAAGAAAGAGCAATAAAAGAATTATAAATAAATTACTGATTTTCATGAAAGTTAATAGCTGTTATTCTTATAGCAATAATGCAACGATTAAATATATAATAATTATAATCGTTTCTAAATAAAACCAAAGTAGCTTTATAAAACACACTAAAATATAGAAAATCTTTTTCCGAAGGGTTTGAAGATATAAGTGATGTGTCTGAGTCAATAAACGCATTATGCAAAATGTTAAGGACATAATTCCAATATGAGATATTCGATGTAATCATAGATAGCACCAACACAACAGTGATACTTTAAAAAAAAAGGCAGGTATTAAGCACATGTGCAACCTATTCATAATAAGCAATTTGTGCTTGATTATTAAATAAAAAAATCATATATTTATCTTTAATAATTCCTCCCTTTAGTTTTAAGATTTATTGTATCAAAAAAATGGTAATGCTTTTTGATGCCTCTTTAAATTGGTATTTTATACTGATGCTTAAAAATATGTTACTAGTTATTCGCTATTTTTAGTATTAACAATTAAAACAATATAGAAACGGAATATGTCTAAAAAGAGAATTATAAATGCGCATGCACATGTTTTTACAAGCCAATTTGTACCACCTTTTTTGGCTAAAACTATTGTTCCATGGCCATTTTATTTTTTAATACACACAAGATGGATAGTTGGGTTAGCAAAGCGCTACTATCATTATAAACACAGCTTAAAGTTTCCAAATAAAAGTACTGCAGATAATGGTTGGGACACACTTTATAAAAGCAGACGTAAAAAACGTACGCATACCTTACTGCTTTATTATATAAAGTCTAAATTATATCTATATATACCTTATAAAATCATAGTATTTTGGTTGTCTCTTATTGCAGCAATTTATAGTATTGATTGGCTGTCAGGATTAATAGGAATAAATACTGATGCTTCCGGAATTATTAAATGGATAAAAGATAAATTAGCTCACCTTAATTTATATTATGAATTGAATGGCTATTGGAAACTCCTTTGGGTTGCAGTTGTCATAGTCTTTATTAATTGGAGTCGAAGAGTTATTTGGTTTGTTGTAAAAAGCCTCTTTCCTGTTTTTAATAAAATTGTAAGTACCAAAGGCATGGAACTACTTGAGCGCTATATGCTCATGGGACGTTTTGCTTTATATGGTTCTCAAAGAAATGTTGCACAACGCGCTTTACACCAATTACCTCCTGGTTCTGAATTGGTGATACTCCCAATGGATATGGAATATATGGGAGCAGGAAAAACAAAGCTAAGGAGAGATTTATTAAATGCTAAAAAAGAGAAATTAGAGGATGGTTGGGAAAATTCAGATTTTCAGGATACCTATAAGTATCAAATGCGCGAACTGTGGGAATTTGTTAAAACAAGAAGAGAATCTGGTTCGCCAGAACAATATCATCCTTTTTTGTTTGTTGATCCTAGACGTGTAGAAGAAGAAGGCACTACTTTTTTTGATTACGAGCTCGTTAATAACAAAATGAAACTTAAACCATGTTTTGTGAAAACCTACATGGAAGATCGAGAATTTAGTGGATTTAAGATTTATCCAGCTTTAGGGTATTATGCTTTTGATGAACGTTTATTACCGCTTTGGAGATATGCATCAGAAAATAATATTCCGATAATGACACATTGTATTGTTGGCGTCATTTATTATCGTGGAAGAAAACAAAAATCTTGGAATTTTCATCCTGTTTTTAAGCAGCATTATAAAGATAAAAGAAGTAATCCAGCAGAACCAATGTTACTTCCCCAAGTAAAAAATGTAGAGATGCAATTTAATTTTACGCACCCAATGAATTATTTGTGTTTATACGAGGAAACTTTATTAAAAGAAGTGCTTAAAGGTGCTAAGAACGATACTACACGTCAACTTTTTGGGTATATAGATGATGCTACACCTCTAACCAATAACTTAAGTAATTTAAAAATTTGCTTAGCGCATTATGGTGGTGAAGATGAATGGATAAAATATTTAGAATCTGATCGAGATGTTTATAGTCGTAGTATTGTTAAAAACCCAGATACAGGCATACAGTTTATGAAAAATGATCAGGGCAATTTTTCTGATAGTAAAATCAATAGTTTATGGCACGATACAGATTGGTATGCTATTATAACTAGTCTACTTATGAAGTATGATAATATGTATGCCGATTTAAGTTACATAATTAGTAAACCTTCAATTTACCCACTTCTTAACCTTACTTTACGAAAAGGATCAGATTATGAAACACAATACAAATTGTATGAAGCTGAGTCATCACCAAATAAAAAAGCATCGCACTTAAAAGGTAGAAATAGATTACGAAGTCACATTCTTTATGGTACAGATTTTTATGTAGTGCGAAACCATAACTCTGATAAAGATTTGTTTGTAGAAACAAAAGCAGCTATAGATGAAGAGAGTTTTGATCTTATTACCAGAGAAAATACGTTTAATTATTTATCACGTGATTAATACCAAGCAGTTATGATTTATGTAGATCGCACTTTAGTTAAAAAGCCTCCTATTCTTGATTCAGAACGAATGAAATCAGAATTTGAAAAGATGAAGCGCTTTCATTCAGATCAGGAAAAAGGAAGTAAATACAAACGCTATAAGTTTACTGTTCTTACAAACCCATCTGTTAGAAAAGCAGTTAAACATTTGTTTAATGGAAAATGTGCCTATTGCGAAAGCAGAATTATTGAAGTTAGCAATGGTGATATAGATTTGTTTAGACCAAAATCTGGGGCAATGAATATTGATGGATCTTTTGATCCTAATCACTATTGGTGGCTAGCTTACGAATGGAGCAATTTGTATTTATCCTGTTCGGTTTGTAATCAACGTTATAAACGTAATTATTTTCCCGTTAAAGGTGAGCGTATTCCTGTTTTAGGAGATCTTTCTGAAGAATACCCATTATTGCTTGATCCTTGTAAGTACGAAGATTTTATTGAACAACATATTGGTTTTAAGGAAGAGCAAGCTATTCCATTGACAGAAAAAGGAGAAACAACAATAAAAATCTTAGGGCTTAATAGAAAAGAATTACTCGCTTCTAGAAAAAGGGAATTGCAAAATCTACACGATGCGATACAAATCGTTCGCCTTTTTGAAGCTACCAAAGGAAAAGAAAATAAGGGTTATGATAAGAGACTTATTGATCGTTTAATTGCTCCAGAAAGCCCATATTTAGCTTGTAAGTGGTCAAATCATTGGAAAGATCTAATGGATATAAATCCAGGTTATATGCCAGAATATCTGCCATATTATAGAAAACAAACAGAAGAATCTGCACTAGATGAAGCCAATTTTTTTGAGGAAGTTCAAAATGTATCTGTAAAACAAACTAGTAGAAAATCATATTCTTTAGACAAGTTTAGTAAAGGTGCTAAAAATGAATACTTCGGACAAAGTAGATGGATTACAAAAGTGAGAATTAAAAACTTTAAAATTATTGAAGACCTAGAGTTAACATTCAATACTAGTAAAGATATTAAAGGTAGAGAATTTAAAGAACCTTGGATGACTGTACTTGGCGAAAATGGTACTGGAAAAAGTACTGTCCTTCAAGCCATAACCTTAACATTAGCTGGAGAAGAGCGGCTTAATCGACTTAATCTTAATGCAGCAAAATTTGTAAATCGTAATACAGAAGAAACAAGTGGTTGGGTAAAAGTCTATTTAAGTGATCGTAAAAGACCTATTACTCTAAATTTTTCTAAGTCCTCAAATAAATTTGCAATTGCTCCTAAAGCACCGCAACTTATCGTTAGATCTTATGGGGCAACACGACTATTTTCGAACGAATATGAAGATGATAAAGAAAAGGATTTTCTCTTTATAGAAAATTTATTTAATCCACATGTTTTATTACTAAATGGTAATAAATGGCTTACCGAAAAAATAAATGATACAGAGCTTTTTCCTGAAATAGCTAAAAGTCTTGGTGATTTATTATCTCTAAGTGAGGATCAATTCTTTTACCCAGATAAAGATGAAAATGGAGACCCAATCGTTTGTCTAAAATTATATCCGAATAAAGAAGGAATTCCTCTAGATGATTTAAGTGCTGGTTACAAAGCTATTTTGGCTTTGGCTTTGGATATTATGATGGGTTTTGGTCAAATATGGCCTTCAATATTTAATGCTCAAGGCATTGTATTGGTGGACGAAATTGGTGTTCATTTGCATCCACGCTGGAAAATGCGCATTATTAATGCCTTACGTAAAACGTTCCCTGGAATCAATTTTATTATTGCTACGCACGAGCCTCTTTGTCTTAGAGGGCTAGAAAAAGGTGAAGTAATTTTGATGCGTTTAGATGAAAACAAAAACATAGAAATTGTAAAGGACTTACCATCTCCAAAACGAATGCGTGTAGGGCAATTGTTAACGTCAGTTTTTGGTCTATATACTACTATGGATCCAGAACAGGAAAAACTTTATAGTGAGTTTTATCATTTGCAATCATTAAGAAAGCCTACAGCTGAAGAAAAAGATCGATTTGAAGAACTAAAAATTATCTTGAATGAGGAAATGACAATTGATCCTGCTACTGGTAACTTAGGTTTAAATGACTTCGTAGGTGAAACCATGAATGATATGATTAGCTTAAAAATTATTGAACAAAAATATGCAGAATCTGAAAAAGGTGACCTAAAAGCGAGCTTAGAAAATTTGGATCAAGCAAAACTAGATGAAGTAAAGAAACTTTGGGGAGGTAGTTAGATATAATACTAATAAAATGATAAAAATAGAGCGTCCAGAACGACCTAAAATACCAATTTATAATACTAAGAATACTAAATTGGATAGGAATGCAGCAAAAGAAACTGCAATGCGTGATAGTTTGGTATTGCTCATAGATGGCGCTATACCACATTTTGAAAGCATTTTTGAAAGGCTATTAAATGGTGGAAAGTTTACTAAAGCTGAAGTCGAGACCTTAAAGGCTATTGTTTTTTTTGCAGACAAAACGAATTTTGATAATGATGAAAAGTTGACTACAAAAAAGAATTTGAAGTTTACTGTTTATAAAAATGACGTATTAAGAGAGAATTTAAAAGCTGTTTTTAGTAATAAATGTGCGTATTGTGAAAGTAATTTCACTCACGTTACACCTCCAGATATTGAACATTTTAGACCGAAAGCAGCAATCAACCCTTTTACAAATCAAATAGACGAAGACCTCATATATCCAGGGTATTACTGGTTGGGTGCAGATTGGGACAATTTACTTTGGTCATGTCCTTTATGCAATAGAAAGACCAAACAGATTATACCAGACTTTGTTGATCCATTACCTGTCGGCAAAAAAAACCGTTTTCCTGTTAGTAACAATAGGATTCGGCATCATCATGATATTGTTAGTGATGAAGAGCCTCATCGTCTATTAATAGACCCATGTAAAGAAGACCCTGCAGATCACTTAGAATTTCAACTAGATGGCTTAGTAAAAGCAAAAGAAGACGATCAGGGAAATGTAAGCGCAATGGGTGAAGCCTCTATTCCTGCATATGGTCTAAATAGAGCAGATTTAAAACGTTGGAGAAAAGAAGAAATCATAAACCTGAAAGGGTTTTTAATAGGCATTAAATCTACCTTAATACGCTTTATAAGCGAAACTGATCCAGACATAAAAGTAGAATTAGAAGAAGAGTTCTTAATGATTAAAGGCTTCATAAAGCATAAGTTCTCCACTGAATCTCAATATATAGCTCAAAAAGAAGTGACTATTGATGAATTTTTTAAAAATGAAGGCATAGATAGTATTGGTTTTACAAAAGAGGGACTATTGAGTTAATTATCACTAACTCATAGACATTACTCATTCATGTTATTTATTATTCAATTCATCTACATGTAGCATATATGTAGCTATTGCGTCTAACTCTTCATCAGTGATTTCTTTTAAAAAACCATCAATATTTGCTTGCATAATAGCTACTTGACTGGCTGTGGTATCAACGATAGGCTTTGAGTTTCCTTTTAAAAATGATACAATATCTGCATTGTTTTCCTTATAAACATGCATAATATCGACAACCGATGGAGCTGTTTTTTTAGAATCTATAGCATGGCAAGTAATACATGTTTTTTCTGAAAATAATCTATTACCAAGAAATATTTTTGAATCTTGACTTAATTCTGTACGTTCTGGCACACCATTTTCACTATCATTTTTTAATTTTTTATCTGAATTGCAGCTATTCAATATTAGGATTACAATTAAAAAAATAAATAAACGCATAGTATAGTATTTTATGATTTTGATAGCCCTTACTGAACCTGAACTGTCTTAATTCTGTAGCAATGCTTTAACATGAGCATATATCGATACACCATATATGACAGTTTCTACTGTAGTTTTGAGCATTTTAACACCTTTTACATCATTAACCTGACCCTCTGGAGATATCGCAAAAACGTTATAAAATAAGTTGTCTTTCCCAATAGCTCTAATATGAACAATGGTACCAGATTGGCCAATTCCTTTTACTGGTAATAAGTCACCATCATCAGTTACAGCTTTAATATCTAATATAGTACCATCAATGCTAATAGCCTTAAGCGGGAAATATATGTCATCTTCTTTAACTATTAATTTTATAGGTAAGTGCTCTCCATTAATGATAGCCTTAACATCTAAAATACTAGTATCATCAAAACTTTGAATCCCTTTAACATCATACATGTTTCCGGCTTTATCAATAGCTTTAACTTTTATTAATTTAGCTTCAGGTAAATAAGCTTTGACATCCCAAAGTATCTCAGGATGTAATTCAGTTTCAGGCTTATCGTAATCTGTTTTATCATTATCAATTACCTGTGCATTTCCGAAGGATAATCCAATTATTAAAAGAGCGAAAAAGGCAATAAAATTTGAAGGTTTGAGTAACTGTTTTATAGTTTTCATCTGTTTAAATTTAATAGTCTAAAGATATTGAGAACTCTTTAGGATAAACATGATAAAAATCACTTCCATACTACATTTTACAGGTTATAAGAACGTATATGTCTTGAGTAACAACAATCATTAGTGCTAATGCACAAAAATTTCCTTCTTATTTATTAATCGTATAGCTTTTTGGTTGCTTTTTTAAGATCTGCTTCAGGTAAAAATTGATCAGAAATTGTAAGAATGGCATGAAGATTATCACGTAGCTTTTCTAGTTTTAGTTCACCAGGTTTTATAGCTGTTTGTAATAGATGTAACGCCATATCTGCAAGGAGAAATCTTTGTTTTTCTAACCAATCATCATCACTTTGTTTTGCTTGATGATTTAAGTATGCTGTTTCTACTTGGTCATGTAATTCCCAACTGATTTTTAATAATTTAAGCTTATCTTCTTCTTTCATTTTCTATTTTTTAAAATTGTCATAGTTATAATATATATAAGAACTATAGTAAAAGGGATAATAACAAACCTATCGTCTGGAAAAATATACCAAAGTAATACAACCAAAACAGTTCTGGCTATAGCATGAAAAAAACCAATCCAATGCTTAATAATCCATGAAAATGGTAGCCACATCGTACCAGTTAAAACACCAATTGTTAAAGGTAATGACGTATAGTCCATTATAAAAAAAGGAATAGCAATAGCGTAAACCAATACGGCTTGAGCTACTGTATATAAGAAAAGAGCATCAAATTCATTTTTGGGTTTGTCTTTTTTGAGAAAATTTTCACCTGTGAATTTTGATATAAATAAGGCTAAATATACAATACTACCTGTACCAATAAAAAGAATCCATACTGTAATTCTATCTGGAAAAATAATTCCAGAAAGACCAATGAATAACCAAGCTATTATGCCAGATAAAGGTGTTGCAAGAAACTTTCTATTTGTGAATTCAGTTCGTTGCTCTTCAAGAGTTTTATTTAGTTTTTTCATTTATTTGGCTTTAGTTTTTCAATTAACATCGTAGATACTATTAAAACAAAGGCTAGCCCAAACCCTAAAATACCAATATTAATTCCAATTAGTGTTTTTTCACTTCCATCTAAATACTTCATTGAACCTCCATAATAGTTTTGAAATATAAATGCAATTAGAAAACTTCCAGTAATTATTAAACTTAAAATTGCGCTAATCTTTGTTTCCTTTTTAATCCAAACCAACCATAAGCACAATACACCTATAATTGAATTTGTGATGAGTTGCCAAACCTCATGAATTTTTGCATGTGGTGTCCAATCTGGATTAAAAACATGCGTATCATTTATTTCCAAAAAAGGTACAACTAATGCATAAAGAAGGACGCTTAATGTGACTATATACTTTTTCATTACTAGATATTCTTTATCGATTAATTTTTAAGTTGTTTAAGTTTGTTTTGAGAATTCTCGCACCAATAACAATTGTTTTCAGGCTTAAATTCTAATGCTTTATTAAAAACCTTCTCGGCATTATCATACTGTTTATATTTGAAGTAAGCATCACCTAAAGAATCCCACAAATTACCATCCTCTGGGAATATTTGCACATTTAGTTTTAATAACTCTAATCCCCAAAACGGCTCTTTTTCTTTTTCTATTAGCTTATACCCAATTCTGTTTAAAACTGCTTTGTCTTTAAATTTTCCGTCGAGATAAGTATTGAGAAAATTTGGCAACTGATTAGATTGTGCTATGGAATTCGTTTTCATGAAGTCATAGACAAGCTCATAACGTGATTTTGTAACAGGACGTGGAACATACTTCTCATCAGTAAGCATTTTACTAATATGCCATGCAACATTCTCAGAATCCGAGTTTATAATTGTGTTAGATAAAACAATAATAACGATATCGTCATCAATAAACCGTACAAAGTTTCCGAAGTAAATGCCATTACTTCCATTATGCCACACCACTTTCACTCCAGTTTTTGTTTTAAATATAGACCATCCATAACCATAATAGGATGTTTCATTTTCATTCTCAGCTACAAATGGTTTTTCTAACAACGCTCTAGATACAGCACTTAACACTACATTTTTTTGCAACGCTAATTGCCATGTGTAAAGATCTTCTGTAGTCGAATAGATATCACCTTTACCAATACTATACCAATGATTATCTGTATTTGGAAGATGGTTTTGTGTAATTCCCCAATCCTTCCAGATACCATCAGTATAATAAAAGTAGTAGCCATGAGAAATGTGCTCGCTGCTAAATGAAATACTTTTATAACCTGTATGATTCATCTTTAAGGGTTTCCAAAACTGTTCACGCAAAAAAGCCTCATAATCTTGTTCAGAAACCAATTCTATAATAGCAGCTAACAAAATATAATTCGCATTTGCATAATGATGCTTTGTTCCTGGTTCTGATTGTAATTCGGCTTCAAAAAAATCTTTTAGAAATTGATCTTTACTAGCTTCATCATATCTAAAACCACCTGTTCTAGGTGAAAATCCAGAAGTATGTGTAAGTAATTGGTGAATGGTTATGTTTTTCTTGTCAGTCGGAACTTGGTCATAAAACTGACTTATTTTATCTGCAGTTTTAAGCTTTCCAGCTTCCACTAATTTTAAAATTGCAGCAGCAGTAAATTGTTTTGTGATAGATCCAATATTGAATACTGTCGAAGATGCATTTGGGATTTTAAGCTCACGATTAGCCCAACCATAACCTTTGGATAATATAATCTCATCATTTTGGGCTACTAATACTGATGCTGAATACCCATTGGTTGCACTATTGATTAAATAGGTATCTATTTTAGCTTTAAGTTCATCATTATTTTGTGCTTCTTGCCCAAATATGGTATTGACTCCAAATGCAAATTGAATTAAAAAGAGACTGATAAATAGATTTGTTTTCATGATGCTTTTGATTTTGATTGATGTTTCTTACTATTTTAAATTCTCAAGAGCTTTTTGATAATTACTAAAATCGACATCATTTTGCTTTGATGCCAATTCAATTGCCTTTTTGAATGATTCAGAGGCTTTAATAATATCTTTATTTTCTTTTTGTGAAACACCTAGAAAGTAATAAGCCAAATGGGATGATGGATACAGTTCTGTCCAGTATTCATAAAGTTCAATAGCTTCTTCTATGTTTTTTGCTTCAAGTAACCGTCTTCCTATATTTTTAAGACAGCTCATACTATATAATCTATCTACATTAGGATAAACCTCAAAGCTATAGTCATTTGACAGATTCGTGTAAAATGAAAGGATATTTTCTTTGACAGACCCATCTTTTTCAATTAAATCAAGATAATCCACTAACCATTTTTCCTTTGGGAATATAAAATCGAATGCAGCAATTAAACCTGGTAATACTACGTCTGTATGTCCTTCTCCCTCAATAGTTTCAGCTTTTGTATGTATTGTGTTTGAATTATATTTGGATAATTTCTGATTAAACTCCTTAATGTTTGTATTTATATAGGCTTGAGATTTTGCATCTTTGCTACCTGATACTACATATAAGTAACTTGGTTTTTCTTTATCTTTGGAATAAAGTTTTTCTAGCTCCTCAATCAGTCGCTTATCTTTTTTGTAGCCATCTCCAATAATATTGCCAGCAGCAAAACAAATATAGGCTTGAAATAAGTCTGGCTTATTTAATAATGTATGAAGACCTATTGCTGATGATGGTGAAAAACCAATAAAAATTTTGAAGTTATTTACACGATATTTTTTTTTAATTAATGGTAATAACTCAAATTCTAAAAAGTTAATAAACTCTTCTTGATGATTACCATAATTGTACATTCTGTTTTGGTGGTTATTATATAAATTAGGTGAGAAATAATTTCTATGTTTCTTATCTGAACTCAATGAAATCACTATAGATTCTGGCATCCGAGAGGTATTGCTTAATTGGTTGACAATTGCACTAGTCGTATTAAATAATAATCCATCATCTAAAATCAGAATTATAGGATATTTTTTTATCGAATTTTCGTATTGTTGAGGCAATGCGATAGTTAGTTTCCTAGTCTCATCAATGTACTTTGAATCAATAGCTAAGTGTTTA
Source organism: Winogradskyella sp. (assembly GCF_016744625.1). GTDB lineage: Bacteria > Bacteroidota > Bacteroidia > Flavobacteriales > Flavobacteriaceae > Winogradskyella. Next base: position 1,703 of record NZ_JADGDZ010000090.1, on the reverse strand, counting down.
ATTTTTGTTTGTGCTAATATTTGAGCTGATACTAGTAATAATATTAATAGTCTAATGTTCATTTTCTTGTTTTAATGTTTACCAACGATCTAGTTTAAAGTATAGTTGCCATTGGTGTTCTCGATTCGTGTTCTTATTAACCACTTTACTATTTGTTTTGTATATCATTTATAACCCACTGCATCATATTGTCAATTCCTTTAGAGAAACTTTTCCAATCATATTCTATTAGAACATCAGGTTGTACACCTTGAGTTATGTGATCTTGAAATCTAAAAAATCTTTTTGAAAAAGTCATAACCATTCCAGAATTAGGAAGTGTAAATTGTCCCATATCCTGATAACCTGTAGGATTAGAACCTGTCGATTCACCGACAATTTTTGCGTTGAGTATTTGCCTAAATTGTGAAGCGTTACTTGTAGCAGCTGAGAAAGTTACTTTATCTGTTAACACATAAATTCCAGTTTTCCAATCAATACTATCTGCTAAATTTAGATAATACGCCAGAAAAGTTCCGACAAAAAAATCGCCACCACTATTATTTCTTAAGTCAATGACTACTTGCTTAATTTGATTTTCATTTATGAACTTTAAAACCGATTCACCAAACTTTTCCATGTCCTCAAAAGATGGATAGCTCTCAAATTTGATGTAAATTCCTGTTGTGTTTTTTATAGGGCTAAACCAAAGATAATCGTGTTTTGAATCGATTGGTTTTTGTATTTCTGGAATTGAAGTTTGGTAAGTAACGAATTCAGTATTTGCATAATAGTCATTATTGTTAATGACATTTAACGAAAGGGTAGTTTTTTTGCCTGTTATATCATCTAAAAAAGTAAACGCTGCGTTGAATTCATTATTCGTTAATTTTAAACCGAAGAGTAATTCAGATATCATCAGATACTCTCCTGTTCTAATAATTTCAGATTGTTCGTTTTCCACATACTGTGCAACTTTACTGACCTCCTTTGTTATTTTGTTTATTGCTTTCCCATCAATTTTTGTCAATATTTTACCCAATAGATTTTTATGGTTGTTAGTCGTTTTAACAACTCTCCATTGTCCGTTTACGTTATAAATTTCAATTGGGAATAAATGTGTTTCAACACCTCTTAATGAAAATGCTGTATGACCATCACCAATTTTTCGAGTTAATCGCATTAAGTCTATAATAACTTCTACTTCACTTTTTTTGGTTAAAGTTGATTTTATTTGCTGTATTTCCTTTTCAAAGTCAACTTTGCTAATTGTATTGTATAAGTCAATGTGATTTTGTTCAAGATTGGTCTTATAAAAATCAATGTCTTTAGTCCAACTTTCTATAACTATTGATTGTGAAAATGTACTCGAAGTGATTAAAAAACATGAAGCAATAATTAAAAATCTACTATTAATTATATTTATACATGAGGATCGTAAACAACTGGCTTTACTTGTCATAGTTTTTAGATGTAAAAGATTTATGAATTATTTTCCATTCATTTTTAATTTTCAACAACAATAAATAATCAATTGCAATCCTATTACGATCAGGCATTATAACTTGTACTTTAGCAAGACCTGCATTATTTTCATAGTCCAATGATAAAATATTCCCTATTCGGTTGTTTTTTTTGCCTTCTTTAAAATTTCCGATGTATTGCGCTCCTTGTATGATACTCAGGTTATCATCTTTTATATAGTATAAATTAAAATCCTGATG
>NZ_JADGDZ010000089.1 GCF_016744625.1 Winogradskyella sp. | reverse complement strand
GTCACTAGGTAACCATGAGCCATTATAGGTATAGGTTATAGGAAGTGCTTCGCAATCTTCACTAAAACTGGTTTGAGAATCTACATTGGTCCAATTGGTGGTGCTGTATGCCGCATCATCTACTTCTATACAGGTTAGGTTTGGATTGTTTGTTGTATTGTAGTATGTTATGTTAATATTGTTATCGTTTTTTAAATTTAAACTAATTAGAACATTGTTATTTGCCAAAAGGTGAACAATAGGGTTATTAGATAAATCTAAACTAACAATTGCGTTTTCTTGACAATATAAATATGTTAAACTTAGGTTTTGTGATACATCTAATGCTGTTATACTATTCGAGTTACACTCTAAAGTTGTTAAGCTGGTGTTTTGTGACACATCTAATATTGCTAAGCTATTATTAGAGCATACCAAAACTGTTAGTGCTTCAAATGCCTCAATACCAGTTAAATCTGTTATGTTTTGGTTAGCTACATCTAATATTGTTACAGTATTAATATTGGCTGTTGTTACATAATCATCATTTGCTATACCATTACCCATACCATTAGCTTCGAGGTATCCTTCAAAACTATTGTCTGGCACATAGGTTTCATAACAATTCTCACTAAAACTACTTGCAGAATCAATATTGGTCCAATTAGTAGTACTGTATGCTGCATTATCTGCTTGTATGCATGTCAAATTAGGGTTAGCAGAAGCGTTAAAATTAGCTGTTAGGATATTACTATTACTCCCATTTTTTACATTTAAGCTTGTTAATGCATTATTATCACAACGTAAATTAGTTAAAGCTGTATTTTGGCTAACATCAAGACTTGTCAAAGAATTATTATATACGTATAAAGCAACCAAGCTGGTATTTTGGCTAACATCCAAAGTTGTAATCGTTGGGTTGTCATAAAGCCACAGTTGAGTTAATGCTATATTTTGAGTAACATCTATTACTGACAATTGATTTCCATAACATCTAAAATCATTTAAAACAATATTTCCTAATATATCTATTGTTGTTAATTGGTTATTACTACATGCTAAACCAGTTAAATCTGTATTATTATTTACATATAAACTTGTTAATAGATTATTAGAACAGTCTAAATCAGTTAAAGATATGTTATGGTTAACATTTAAATTTGTTAATTGGTTATTAGAACAGTATAATTGAGTTAAAGTTGTGTTTTGACTTACATCTATATTTGTTAAGGCATTATTGTCGCAGTGTAAATTAGTTAAAGCTGTGTTTTGACTTACATCTATATTTGTTAAGGCATTATTGTCGCAGTGTAAATTAGTTAAAGCTGTATTTTGGCTAACATCAAGATTTATTAAAGAATTATTGTAGCTATACAAAGTAACTAAGTTAGTGTTTTGACTAACATCCATAGTTGTAATTGCTGGATTGTCATAAATCCACAATTGAGTTAATGCTATATTTTGAGTGACATCTATTGCAGTTAATTGATTTTCATGACATTTAAAATCATTTAAAACACTATTTGTTGATACATCTATTGTTGTTAATTGGTTATTGCTACAGTTTAAGGATGTTAAAGCGATAAAATCTTCAATACCTGTAAGCTCTGCTATATTTTGACTAGAAACATCCAAATTGGTTACCAGGTTAATATTAGCAGTTAACACATAATTATCATTAGTGATACCATTCCCCATACCATTGGCTTCTAGATATGCTTCAAAATTATCGTCTGGAACATTGGTATGCAAAAATTGAAAACAATCTTCGCTAAAACTACTAACAGAGTCTATAGTTGTCCAAGTAATTGCACTCCAAGTAGCATCATCAACATTTATACAGTTTAAATTAGGATTAGCAGAAGCATTAAAACTAGCTGTTGAGATATTACTATTATTCCCGTTTTTTACATTTAGACTTGTTAATTGGTTGTTATTGCATTTTAAAATAGTTAAAGCTATATTTAGACTTACATCTAAATTTGTTAATTGGTTATTACTACATCCTAAAGTATTTAAAGCCGTATTTTGACTTACATCTAAACTTGTTAATTGGTTATCATTACAAGTTAAAATATTTAAATATGTATTTTGACTTACGTCTAAACCTGCTAGTTGGTTATTTTCGCATTGCAAAGTATGTAAAACCGTATTTTGGCTTACATCAATATTTGTTAATACATTGTTGTAACACCACAAATTAGTCAAAGCAACAAAATCTTCAATACCTGTAAGGTCTGCTATATTTTGGTTTGGTATATTTAATTCAGTAACTGAATTAATATTGGCAGTTAATACATAATTATCATTAGCGATACCGTTACCCATACCATGGGTTTCTAGATACGCTTCAAAATTATTGTCTGGCACATTGGTTAAAAATTGAAGACAATCTTCACTAAAGCTACTTACAGGATCTATACCTTGCCAATTAGCTGTACTCCAAGTAGCATCATCTACTTTTATACAGATTAAGTTTGGGTTGTTTATACTAATGAAGGTTATAATGCTAGTATTATTCCCATTTTTAACATTTAAACCTATTATTTGGTTATTAGAACAGTCTAAAATATTTAAAGCTGCATTTTGACTTACATCTAAACCCATTAATTGGTTATTATTACATCCTAAAACACTTAAAGCCGTATTTTGACTTACATCTAAATTTGTAAGTTGGTTGTTTGCACAATTAAGTGAAGCTAAAGCCGCAAAATCTTCAATACCAGTTAGGTCTGCAATATTTTGGTTCGGTATATGTAATGATGTTACTGTATTAATATTTGCTTTGAACACATAATTATCATTAGAGATATCGTTACCCATACCATTAGCTTCCAGATACGCTTCAAAATTATCATCTGGGACGTAGGTTAAAAATTGAAGGCAATCTTCACTAAAAATACTTGCAGGATCTGCTGACCAACTGGCACTATAAGTAGCGTTATCTACCTGTATACATGAAAGGTTTGGATTATTTGTTGTGTTGTAGATTGCAACATTGGTGTTGTTATTGTTTTTAAAATTTAAACTGGTTAGAGCATTGTTGTTTGCTAATAAATGAACAATAGCTGGATTACCAGATAAGTCTAAACTAGCAATTGCGTTTTCTTGACAATATAAATATGCTAAACTTAGGTTTTGAGACACATCTAATGTTGTTAAACTATTAAAGCTCGTCTCTAAAGTTGTTAAACTAGTATTTTGAGATACATCTAATGTTATTAAGCTATTATTACGACAATCTAAAGCTGTTAATAAGTCAAAGGCTTCAATGCCTGTAAGGTCTGCTATATTTTGGTTAGCCACATTTAATGTAGTTATTGTATTAATATTTACGGTGGAAACATAATCGTCATTGGCAATCCCATTACCCATTCCATTGGCTTCTAGATACGCTTCAAAATTATTATCTGGTACATAAGTGGTAGCACTACATGCATTAGTATCTGAAATTAAAACATTAGAAATTATAGCATAGCCATGACCACCTCCGCCACCTGTAGCACCACCCATTACTACTGCATTACTAACTCCAAAACCTTGGCAATACCAGCTACCTCCACCATGTCCTAATCCATTTGCACCACCACCACCAGAATAGCCTCCACCAGATCCTCCATCTTCTTTACCAAAACCACCTCCAGTAAACCCACTACCTCCATTAGAACCTTCATATCGCCCTCCTTCACCTGCTGTTGGTGAAAAAATACCCTTTACAAAATCATAACTTCCATCGTATCCATTTAGACTACCAGTAGTATAACTCTCAAATGCTCGTTGCGCAACATTATAGACATCTTCATCACCTTCAGCATTACCAAGAATTCCGGCTCCTGGATTGCCATTATAACTTTGAGAATTAAGTTGTCCCCCAAATCCATGGCTACCACCTTGACCCATACCTTCACAATTGGTACAACTCTCGCCAGCTTGCTCACTTACTGCACCATGACCATCATGGTGATCGCCAATTAGAAGAGTAGACCCTCCTCCTCCTCCTGCAACAGCTAGTACGTACCATTCTGTTTTACCAGGTGGCAAATAGGCTATACCTGTAGACCCTCCTCCTCCTCCTTCAGTATCTCCTAGACATCCAACTTCTCCATTATCTCCTTGCTTCCCTACTATAATCTTTAATGTACCTCCTTCTTCAAGTCTAGTAATTGGTACCCCAGATATATTTGGCCCTACTGGAAATACAACAAATATAGTTGCACCAGAACCTCCTGATTGATGAACATCTATAATACAATCTATATCAGAATCACCTCCTGCGGCACCTTTAAGCTCAAAGGAAATACTTGTTATATCTGGGCCAATGACATAATCGATTTGCGCAGACATGTGCTCGTTAGTAGGGTGTTGTTGATACCCAATTGAAGCTCCATCACATGGTAAATATTGAGCAAAAAGTGTTGTGTTTATTCCAAACAAGCATAGTATTGCAATACAAAAACTTAATTTTTGTTTGCCTACTGCTATAGTATTAGCAAAAAAAGTATTTTTTAAAATAGGGTTGTTAGGTTTCATAATAGTCTATTTTTACTGCTCATTAAAATTAAATACTGTATAACATTATTTTGATATTGCAAAGATGAAGACCAAACACAATGTTAGGCTACATACTATGTTTCAAATACTTCAGATTATAGGTTTTGGGCAGAAAAACACTTCAGACTATGTTTCGTTTTTTTGGATTATTATTATATAATATGTTGACAATTAGACTATTAAAGGTGTCGTTGTTTTCTATTCAAAGGGTTTATTATTCAGGCACGTTGTCATGCTCCTTCTGTATGACAAATGCTGAATGACATAGGATAATTTTTGTATTTTAATTAAATAAAAACCAAGGGTACGCATAATTACTATGTTTACATATTAACTAATAAAGCAAAGACCGTTCTTTATACTGGTGTTACAAATAACCTCAAAGAAAGGCTGCATTATCATAACAATCCACTTCCTTTTTCAAAAGTGTTTACTGCCAAATACAAATGTTTCTATATAATATATTATGAGCATTTCTTTGAGATAGAGCGTGCTATTAAAAGAGAAAAGCAAATTAAAGGTAAAAACAGAACTAAAAAAGAAGCATTGATATCTGGGTTTAATCCTACGTAGTCATTTTTGAATAGTGAGGTTTAATTTTTAGTCTTATTGAGATTCTTCGCTTTGCTCTGAATGACAGCACACTCTGAATGACAATATAAAAAAGCTGGCGTAAAAAAAGCGAGCCACTTCTGTTAGTAGTTAACTCGCCTTGCTATTAATAATAGTTAAATATTTAATCCGTCTTATATTGTAAACTCAAAATTACTGAGTCGTCAATTCGAGTAATTTTGAGGCATGAAGAAATTACATAGAGAACCTTTGATTACCATTAAAACGTCTCAATGCATCACGCTTTTAGCATAACAATCAAAGCGACTTCACATATTATAAGCCAATATTGTATGTGCCATCTGCACAATTAACCCAAACTACACCATTGGCAAATGTTCTTGTAAATGTCATTCCGTTATTAGAAACCACAACATCTCCAATAGGTAATCCAGTTACTATAGTATCGTATTGATTATGGTATTCCCAACTTTGGTCAAACCATCCTCCTCCTTCTGGATCTGACTGCATATCTGAAAACCCAAAGTAGCTACCTTCTCCCATAGCAACTAAAAAAGCTGCGATTCCGAATTCTAAAAACTCGTTTTGTGTAAACGTTTTTGAAGCTCCAGAAAGTGTTTTACAGCCTTCTAAACAGCCACCATCGTTAGGAAAATATGGCATGTGTACAATAATTGGTATGCCATTTTCAGTTTCTCGAATAGAATTACGCATTTGTTTTGCTACAGTTTCACCTAGATTCCACATCCAAAATTCATTGTTTCTAGCAAAAGGAATACCTTCTAATGCTTGTAGAATTGCTTCCTCAGTTTCTGGGCAATCATTTTCCCATGGCACTTGTGCACCAATATCAGAAAACCCATTGGTAGTAGATAAAATAGGATACTTATTGTTATTTACCAAAGTAGAAAAAGCCTCGGTATAGACTTGTAATTGCGAATTCATAAAAGCTTCTCTAGCTTCAAAAGTCATATAACTTAAATGATTAGCTTCATCGCAAGCTACACTAAAGGCATTATCAAAAAAGACACCATCTGTGCTTTCTGCTGCTCCTGATACCATTAATGATTGAAATTCATTTTGTGTCGCACATTTTCTAAAATCCCATCTGCAGTATTTTAAATCTGTCTGAAAACCTGACTCATCTACATCCATTGGGTAATTTATAAACCCAAAGCAATGCCTTTGGTCTTGTAAAAATAAATTTTGGTCTTGCAAAGCATCCCATTGCTTATTATACATAGAACCTGCCCACATACCACTTCTATATACTAATACTGGTGGCCCATTTGGATTAGCGACTTTAAGCCTATTGACTTGCTCTTCCATAAAACCAGCTAAATTGCCTCCTGCCCATTTGCCAGTAGTAGTTTCTTCTACAAATTGTCCCATTCTAAATTCGAGAATGGCTAAACTAAATCTGTTCACTTTTGTCATTTGGGTAGTACTCATAAAACCATCTGGCTCTGCCGCAAAATATAATGAAGGGAACTTTTGGTAACCATCCCAAGTCCAAGGTTGCCAAGTTGAAGGAAGGTTAGGGTTGTTGATGTTTGAAGTGCAATTTTCGGATAAGGCTGTGTCGTTAACATTAGTACTATCGTCATTTTCTATACCTTCGTCTTTATTGCAGGCTGAAAAGTTAACAAAGATTAATACAAGTAAAATTGTGATTTTGTAGGTTATTCTTGAAATCATAGGTTACGTTTTGTCTAAAAATTAGATATTATATTAATACAGAAATATTCTTGTTATATAACGCAAAAATATGAAGGAAATGACATGTGTCTCTTCAGGCTATGGGTTTAAAATCACAGAATATGTTTCGTTTTAAAGACTTGGTATTGTTCAATATTGTCATTCAGAGTATGCTATCATTCAGAGACGAAGCCGAAAAATCTCTTATATAAGCAAGTTAGTTAAGATAAACCTAGAGATTTCTCGTCACTCGTTCCTCGTTCTGTCGAAATGACAATGAGTATTGTTTTGTTATTCAGAACAAATGTGAAGACTTAATTATCCACGATCATCAGTTGGTCGATACCCAAATGTTTCTAAATACACATCAGAAAAATAAACAGGTGAAGAAAAGCCAACTTTATATGCAATTTCTGAGACATTAAAGTTAGTTGTTTTTAGTAACTTTTGTGCATGATGCAAGCGTATAGAGCGCATATAAATTGATGGTGAATTGCCTGTTAATGCTTTTACTTTCTTAAAAATTTGACTGCGACTCATGCCAATTCCCCTAACTAATTGTAGTATACCAATTTCTGAATTAGAAAGGTCTTCTTCAATAATTGTTCTAATTTTTTGTAAGAATACATCTTCAATTTCAATATGCTGCTTTAAGTCCTTATTATTTTGATGTTCATTTTCAGACAAACTACTTTCATTAGTAAACTGCATGAATTTACTCTGCAATGTTTTACGCAGTTCTAATTTACTTTGAAGAATAATCAATAATTCTTCTTTATGAAAAGGTTTACTTAAATAAGTATCGGCACCACGTTGCAGGCCTTCTAACCGAGATTTTGCATCGGCTTTGGCTGTTAATAAAATGATAGGAATATGGCTAGTTCGCTCGTCTATTTTTAACACTTTACACAGTTCAAAACCATCTTTAATAGGCATCATTACATCGCTAACAATAATATCTGGTACATTAGTAATTGCTTTTTCAATACCTTCTTCTCCATTCATAGCTATTTCTATGTTATAGAAATCTTTAAGGCAACTTATTAAATAGTGAATTACGTCTGCATTATCCTCTACAATTAGCACTGTAGGTAGTATTTGCTTGCTATTTTCAATTATAGAAGTCTTTACTAATTGAGATGGTGCTATAGCACTTATCATAGATGTATTGGATATATCTAAAACATTAGTATCATTATGCTCAGCAATATTTGTAATAGGTAATTTTATAATAAATGTTGTGCCTTCATCTTTAGTACTTGTTACATTTATGTCTCCACCCATAGCTTTTGTTAACTCAGAAACAAGTGTAAGTCCAATTCCTGTGCCTTCACCTTTACGAGTAGAGGTATCGTCTACTTGATAAAATCGTTCAAAAATACGTGGTAGTTGTTTTTCTGAAATTCCTATTCCTGTATCTCTGATTTTTATTAAAAAAGCACGATTAACTTCTGCTTCTTCAATCGATAATTGCACATAAATATCGCCTCCTTTAGGTGTGAATTTTATTGCGTTAGACAGTAAGTTTGAATGAATTCGCATTATTTTTTCAGCATCAAAATCCATAAATAGACTTTTCTCATCTGATAAAAAATGGACTGTTAATTCTTGTGCTTCTGCCAAACTTTTTAGCGATTCTGTTTGGTAACGAAGGTATTTAATTATATCATCTTGTTTTTTCTGAATTGAAATCTCCCCTGATTCTATTTTCCTTAAATCTAACATTTGATTAATTAGATTTAATAGTTGATCACTATTACGTTTGATTAGGTTTTTGTTGCCCGAATTTTTTAATTGGTCTGCTATACCAGATATTACAGTAAGTGGTGTTCTAAATTCGTGGGTAATATTTGTGTATAATTTAGACTTTACTTGGTCTAGCTCCTTTAAACGTTCAACTTCTCTATGTTCTACTTGAGATTTAAACTGTAATTGAATACGGCTCTTTTGCAATTTTAAAATTTTAAAAACTGAAAAACCAATGAAAACAGAGTATAGTAAATATGCTAAATTTGTGCGATACCAAGGTGGTAAAATATTGATTTTTAACTCTGTTATTTGATTACTCCAAACGCCATCTCCATTTGCTCCTTTAATTTTAAATGTATAATTGTTAGGTGGTAAACTTAGGTAAGATGCTTCATTTTGATCACTTTCATGAACCCAAGGTTCTTCTATGCCTTCTAAATAATATCTAAATTTATTTTTTGTTGGTGCTGTATATTCTAATCCTGCAAATTGTAATGCAATTGAATTTTCAGAAAATGGAAGGGTTATTTCTTTTGTAAAATTAATGGCATTTTTTAAAATACTTGTACTATCATTATTAACAGAAATATTTTCATTGTTTACATAGAGTCCCGTAATACTTACATTGGGTACTTCCTTTACTGTTCGTAAATTATTTGGATGAAAAACGTTTAAACCTTTAACACCTCCAAATACGAACTCTCCGTTTGGCGATTTTGCATAAGACCAAGTATTAAATTCATTTCCTTGCATGCCATCTTCTTCGGTGTAGTTTAAAATTTTGCCTGTAGAAGGATTATAACTAATAATCCCTTTATTAGAACTCATCCATAAATTTCCTTCATCATCATTAAGTACACTATAAATAACGTCGTTTGGCAAACCGTCTTTCGAGGTTACGTAAGTAAGTACCATCGCTTTTGTGTCTAAACGATGTAATCCACCGCCTTTAGTTCCCATCCATAAAATATTTGCATCTTTTGGGTCTGTTAACAAAGATGCTATATTGTTATTAAGTAAGTTTAATGTTGTACCATTAGTATCTATAGATTGGTTATCTGTTTCTTTAAATAATTTAAATTGAAAGTTGTTGTCTATTAAGCGGCATTCTAAAAGCCCACCTGATGTTCCTAACCACCAACGGCCATCTCTAGTTTTTGCTAAATCATAGACTTGATATTTATTGTTTAACACTTCCTCCAAGCTGTATTTTTTCACTTGCTTATTTTGTGTATAATAACTTATAAACTCACTTTTAGAAGCAAATAAAACCAAATTTCTCTCGTCGTCTCTACCAAAAGCAGTTGCATCACTAGACATTAAAAAAGTGGGTTGTTTTGGTAATGTTTTTCCTTTAGGAATCTGATATACTTTAAAGCTAGAACGTTCCGTTCCTGAAACCCACAATGCGTCATCCTTTCCATTCCAAATATTAGTAGAATTATGCGAATTCATAAAATCTAATACACCATTCTTGATAAACTTTGGCTTTTTTCCAGAGATATAAAATGCCTTTATATTGTTATTAGTTCCAATATCAACAATTATTTCTCCATCGATAGAGATATAAGGTTTTGCTCCAAAATAAATATCACCATGCGATTTAATACTAGATTTTCGAGATGTTATTTTTAGGACACCATAACCGTTTGTTCCTAACCAAAGGTTTCCAGATCCATCAATTAATGAACTTATTAAATTAACTCCTTTTATCTTAAGTTTAAATAATGCTTCTTCTAGTTTAAAAGATGGAAGTGATATGTCATCTTTATTATAAAAAAACCATTCATCAGAGTTTGTTCCAATACCAACATAGATGTCATTTATCAATAAACTTCCTTTTATTTTATAACCCTTTGGGTTTTGCCAAGTATTTTTTTTATAATTCCATATTCTACTATTCCAATTCTTGTTTCCTGTTTTTTCTTCTGACTCATTAATAATGATTTGTTCTTCATCAAAAAAAATAATGCTGGCTATCTTCGCTTTATTTGCTGATAGTTCTGGAATTATTTTTTCTTTTTTTAGAGATTGTACATCTATATTCCATAATGCTAAAGAGTCTCCTAAATTAGCAGCACAAACAATGATTCTGTTGTTGTTTTTATTTAAGTTAAAAAGTGATACTCCAAAAAAAGGTATAGATTCTGACTTAACTTTGTGTAATACACTTTCATCATTAGGTAATAACTCCCAAAAATTGTCAGGAAATTCAATTCGTACAAGTCTATCATTAATACTATCAACAAACCAAAACCGTCCAAAAACATCTTTTAACAAGTCTGCAACTTGTATATCTCTCCCTTTTTGCCCTAAAATTTCGTCAGGAATTTCATAAAATCGACGACTTTGTTTATGATAAATTGATAATCCTTTTTGATGTGTTCCAACAAGTATAAAGTCCCCTTCTTCATATAGACTCCTTATAAAATCTCCCGAAATTGAATACGGATTTTCTCTATCATTAACAAAAACTTGAAAATGTTCTCCATCATATCGATTAAGTCCATTTTTAGTACCAAACCAAAGAAAACCTTCTTTGTCTTGAATCATTGAAGAAATAAACCCCTGAGAAAGACCATCTTTTATAGTTATTTCTTCTGGTTGTATAGAATTTTGTGCTAGGGTAAATGAAGAAAGCATTATAAAACACAACAATACTATTTTAGGTTGAAATGTATAAATGTGCATGTAATGGTTTTTCAGAATAATATTATTCTTTTTTAAGAATTGTTTAAACTCAAATTTAGAGATTAATAATTAAAAACGAGTAAGTAAGGAAAACTAATTTTCATTTTCCTCTGTCTTTAATCATCATATTTAGAGGTGAATTGATTAATGGTATTATCAATTAGGGAGCACTGCTATTCCCAAGATTATTTTAAAATAGACTGTCCCATTTATGGGAATTGACTATAAATAAGTGATTTAATATTCAAACTCAAAATAGAGTTGATTTTTTATGGATGTAATTTAAAAAGAGAAGCAAAAACATTGCTTCTCTTTTTAGTTTTCAATTATCGAAGAAGTTTTATAAACATATCTTACATAAATTTTGTTTGTTTTTAACAATTCTAAGTGCTTTTTGTGTTCTAAAACCATTAGTGTATTTCCAAAATGAATTTGAGAACTAATAAAAATTCCGTTAGGCGTATTTCCAGCTAACTTTAATTGTGGTCTCTCATTATTATAAATTGGTATAACTTCTGTCATTACTTTTTCAAGTGTGGTTCTATTACTAATCTTTCTTGGATATAGAAACTGATGTTTTAAAACCTTGTTAAAAGCTTCAATCATCGAGTTAGAAAATACGACATCTCGTTGAGTGACTCTATGAGTAATCGTATTATATGATTCTAAAAGTGTTGAGACATTGGTATTGACGTTTTCTGATCCACCATCTGTTAGAAACATAGTATTAACAGGTTTATACCTTTTATAAGCATCTTGTAATAAAGATCTGATGGCTTTTCCAGAACTACTATTTTAAATACGATATCCAATAACTTTCTTAGAGTAATGATCCATTAAGATATGGATGTAGTGTTTTATGTAATCTTCTGTTTTGAAAATGGTAACATCTGCACACCAAATCTCATTTGGCCTTGATGTTTTGTTAGGATTATATCTACTAGATTTTCTATATATTTTCAAATTAGAAAAACCAAGTAGTCGACAATATTTGTAAAATGTAGATAGTCCGCAAAAAAAGGTTATTATCTCTTATGGCTCTTAAATAGATACATGATTTTGACCAGGATTTATAACGCTCATCTTGCATATACTCTTTAATAGTTTCTACTTCAGTTTGTAATAATTGATTAGGAACACGTCTAGTGCACCATTTAAAATATGATGCTTCACATTTATGAATGACAATGGTTTTATAATTTTGATAAGCAGTTCTAGAGATATTAAATACCTTTAAAGCATTATCAATTGGAATAACATCTTTTAGAGAATCAATTGTATTTACTATAAATCCCTTTTGACCCTTAAGTAAAGTTTTTATGCCTTTAATGTTAGAAATCATATTGTGAAAACTATCTGTTAACTTAAAGTAACTTTCATTTATTTTTTTAATTTTTGAAGATTGATTTATTCGCTTTATAAGTTCAATTTCCTGCTTAACTATTTGATTAATTTCTGAATATAAATACTTGTCATCAGATTCGTTTCTCCAACGAGATAGGTTTGAGCTTGGTATATTTGATATTTGGTTTGAGGTTAATATATCATTTAATATTCCGTGTCTTGCCAAATGTTTTATTGATGTGTCCCAAGAAGTTCTCATGATATGATTTTATATCAAACTAAATTAGAACCTCATATTGGTCATTTAAGAAATTTACCCTTATGATTATTAGGGAAAACCTTATTTATTTAATGGTTTTTCATTAAATAAATATTGGTATTAACTTGCTAATGAATAAAAAAAATAAATGAATCCATGCTCCCTAGCTTTCTCAAATAAAAAATTGACTTCTTGGCTTTCTACATTAAACAATCGTTTTAATTTTCTTTTTCTGCTCTCAACAGAACTCCTAGATAAAAATACTAACCCTGGCAGTTCTTTCATTCTTATTCCTTTTGATAAGTAGTACGGCTGTAAATTTGAAGTTGATGAGCTTTGGAGTTTTAATGACAATAAAGAAAATGTTACTTGGATTAACTATGCTATAGAACGACAAACTAAAACAGTTATCGACTTTTTTGTTGGTAGAAAAACAAGTGAAAACATAAAACCACTCATCAACAAATTATTATTGTTACATCCAACATATATTTATACAGATCGGTTGTATATTTATCCGAGTATAATCCCTAAAACAATTCATAAACGATTTAAATATTGTACTAATATTATAGAACGTAATAATCTAACACTTAGGACTCATATTAAAAGATTGAGTAGAAGAACGATTTGATTTTCAAAAAACAAAAAGTATTTAGAAGCTCATTTGAAGATTTATTTTTGGGGATAGAAATTCTAAATTGAGGATTATTAATATGAAACTTTTTTAAAATTTATATAGGCTCAAGAATTAAGGTTATTTTATTAAAATCTGCACTTTAACATAACCT
>NZ_JADGDZ010000088.1:1242-13761 GCF_016744625.1 Winogradskyella sp. | reverse complement strand
ACAGAACATATTCTACTCATATTTATTAGTATTCTGCTTTCTGCTTGCGCTATGGAGAATAGAAAGGTGAAAAGCGCAGATGAAAATTATGAAATGGCAACAGAAGATTTAGATGTAGAAATTTTAGATGACTTTAAAGTTGAATCTACAATTGATATTAATAAGCCTTTGATTAATCAGAAATTACAAGACTTCTATGATTTAATTGCTTTACAAAATCAACATCCTGAGTTTACAGATGAAGTTGCAGAACAATTAAAAAACTACACTAACGATTCTATAAGTAACTTTAAAACAGATAATATCGCAATTATTAAAAATGTGAAACAATTAGGTAAAGTAGTCTTTATTAATGATAGTACTCAGAAAATAAAACTGAGCTACACTAAGGTCATGAAGAATAATAAAACTATAGACACTATTTTTGCTATTATCACTAATAAAACTATAATGATTGATGATAAAACATTAGTCTCTAATAAGGTATCCTTTTCTAAAAATTAGCTTTAACATTCTAATAACTCAGGCAACTTTAACATGCTATCAAATGTTTTTGTCGCATTTTCTTGTAGTTCGTCATTATAATCATGGGCAGAAAAGCCAAAAACATCAAAACCTCCGTTAATTGCAGCATTAACACCAATAATGCTATCTTCAATTACCACACATTCTGAAGGTTGAAAACCCATAGTTTCTGCAGCCCATAAAAAAACAGCTGGATCTGGTTTCCATTTTTGAATGGTATAACAACTAAATATCTTTGATTCGAAATGCGGTAATAAACCTGTTAACTCAAGATTAAGTTTTATTTTATTTTCTGGACCACTAGAAGCCACACAAAATGGAATTTTAAGGTTTTTGATAACATCTAGAATCCCTTCGACAGGTTGTATTTCGTTTTTAAATTTTTCGAATGACCGTGTTCTATACTCAATTTCGAAACTTAAAGACATTTCTGTATCTATTAATTCTGAAACCTGAGTGATACATTTTTTTATAGAATTCCCTTTGAAATGTTTGTAAGCATATTCTAAATCAATAGCTGCTCCTAACTCATTAGCCATATCAACCATAACTTGGTTACTTAGCGGCTCGCTATCTACCAAAACACCATCACAATCGAAAATAATACACTTGTATTTAGGCATTGGTAAGCAATAGAATTGTTATTAGTCTTCTTTTTTATATTCAACAATTTCAAACTCACTTCGTCTATTAAGCTGATGTTCTTCATCTGTACAATCTAACAAAGGGCAAGACACAATAGGTTGTAATTCTCCAAATCCTTCAAACTGTAATCGTCTAGCATTAATATAACCTTCAAGCGCCAAATAGTTTCTAGTTGATTCTGCACGACGTTCTGATAATATTTGGTTATACCTCACTGTACCTCTATTATCTGTATGCGAACTTATTTTTAAGTAAATATTTGGATAACGTTCTAATTTACTAGCCAATTCATCAAGAATTACTTTAGAGTCTTGACGAATATTCCACATATCAAAATCGAAATAAATAGGCTGAAGTTCAAAAAACAACTTGCCATCTTTTTCTACAACTGGAGGTCCTTCTGGATCTGTCAATAATTTAAAACGCTCTGGATCTTTCTCTTCTAATTCTTTATCAATTCCTTTTTCTGCTATTATGGCATCAACTGGATTAATTGGTGGTAAAGGAGGTGGAGGTGGCAGTCTTTTTAAATATAAAATATGTTCTTGATCTTGCTCTTCAATAACTTTTACATTTAATGTATTAGACTTATATGCATCGTTCTCTGCCCTTAACACATAATTACCTTCTAAAAGGTTTTTACTAAAGCTTGCTGTTTCTCCTAATGTGTTTTTGTATAATTTTTTATTATTTCTATCTAAAAGTGCTACGGCAGAATTAGGTATCAGCGCTTTGGTCTCTGAGTCTCGAATCTCAAATCTATTTATATATTCTCTTATAAAAATCTCGCCTGTTTGCTTAAATAAAAATATATCGTCATTACTCCTATTTCTATTTGATGCAAAAAAGCCTTCTTGTGAGTTATAGTAATTTAAATTAAAATCATCGTAAGGCGAATTAATTGGGACACCAAGATTTACTGGTTTTTCAAATTCGCCATCTACTTTTTCTGAAACAAAATTATCTAACATACCTAATCCTAAATGTCCATTTGAAGCGAAAAACAAATGTCCTTTATCAGAAATGAAAGGAAAATGCTCTCTGTTTTCAGTATTTATGGTTTCTCCTAGATTAATAGGCTCACTATACTCAGAAGGTTTTACATCCACATAGTATAAATCGAAATTACCAAAACCACCTTCTCTATTTGATGAAAAATATAATTTAGAACCGTCAGAACTTAATGCAGGATGCTGATAAGAAAACCCATCTGTATTAAATGGCAACTTTTCTAATTCTGACCACTTACCTTCAAAAAACGTGGTTTTAAAAAGGTGAATATTATTATTCTTGCTCTCGTCAAATTGTTTTTTACCATCTACCACATTGCTCTTAGAAATATATAATGTATTGCCATCACTAGTAAAACAAAAATTTCCTTCGTGTAGTTTTGAATTAATGCTTTTTGACATTGGTTTCGCCTCACCAATTGCATCTAAATCTTCATTAACCTTAACCGCATAAATATCTAAAAAGGATTGATGTGTCCATCTATATGTTTTACCAAACAAGGATTTTGTTTCTCTATCTGAAGTAAAATAAACACTGTCACCAAATTTAACAGCTCCAAACTCTGAAGCAGCAGAATTAAATTGTGAGTTTTTAATTCTATAATCTGGGTTTTTCAGTTTAAACGTTTCAATAGTCTCTATTGCTTCGCTGGTATTAACAGATGAATTATTATTTGTTTTAAATAATTTTAAATAGTCTATAGCAACATCATATTCTCCTAAAGCAGATAATATTTGATAGAGTTTAAAGTTGTATGCATTATCATAAGTTTTATCACTTTCAGGATATTTACCATTTATTAATCGCTTTAGAAACCTTGCAGCTTTTCTATATTCAAATGTATTGTAATAAGCTATAGAAATATTCTCAAGTGCCTTTTTAGATCGTTTTTCTTCGAGTTGCTCTTCGTAAAGTAGTGCTGCATTTATGTAATCTCCTTTTTCAAAAAAGCGATCTGCTCTTGTCTTTTGTTGTGCAACTAATACTTGCACAAATAGTAAGCTTATTATGACAATAATTCTATTTATCATATTAATAAAATCTTGGAGATGAATATTTTTTACTTAATCCTAAAACGTCAAACCTATAGGTTAACATAAACTCATGACTTCCGTTATTAAAATCGTTTAAAGCACTTGTATTAAAATCGTAAGCATAGCCTAGTCGTAAATCTGGTGTTATTTTAAATCCTGCAAGTGCAGTAACTGCATCTTGGTAACGATAAGAAACGCCTAACTCAAATCTATCTAAGTACAGTGCATTTGCAGATATATCGAAACTTATTGGTGACCCAGAAACCATTTTTACAACTGTTGAAGGTTTGAGTTTAAAATCGTCATTTAAATTAAAAACATAACCTCCAATTAAAAATACATGAATTGCATTTTGATATAATACGCCGTTATTGGCATCTAAATCGCTAGGTATTAAGTTTGGAGATGAAAGACCAACATAAAACTCTTCTTTAAATAAAAATGCACCAGCTCCAATATTTAAAACCGTCTTACTTGTATTCTGAAAGAAATCATCTGAAGTTACATTAGTGCCTGAGAAATCGAATCTTAAATTATCTATGCCTGCTTTTAAACCAAAAGATAAATTAAGATCATCTGTTAGGTTTATTCTATAAGCAAAATCAATATTGAATAAATCTTGATTCACTACACCACCAATTCTATCATTAAGATAATTAACACTTAATTCAATCTTATCATTTAAAGGGATATTAGCAAAGACATTTCCTGTTTTAGGCGCTCCTTTAATACCAACCCATTGTGAACGATATAAAGTACCGACTTCTATTATACTAGGCTCGTTAATCATATATGCAGGATTAACCACATTCATATTATACATGTATTGCGTATAATGCGGATTTTGTTGCGCTTGCGACACAAATCCTAAAAACAATACTATTATGACTATTAATGATCTCATATAATTATCTACTTAAATAGAAGTTACCTTGAAAAGGCTCAGTTGCTACATCATTAGGATTAAAAACATAGAAATACACTCCAGAAGGTAAACGATTGCCAAGCGTTAATGACACATTAGATTCTCCATTAAACAGGTTTGTATTTCTATTTCCTTTAAAAACAATAGTTCCGTATCTGTTAAAAATCTCTAATTCGTAATTTGGAAACACTACTGGTAAATTACACAGGTCTAAAACTTCATTTTCGCCATCATCATTATCCGAAATTCCATCATTTATTTCGCATTCATCACAAGTTTCATCATTTAGTGGTAATAGTGTTACGACTAAAGAAGTTCTATCCGATTCACAACCATTACTATCAATAGCTAAAACAAAATAGTCTTCACCGTTTTCCAATAAAGTTGTCGTTGGCAAAACGTTTGTAGAAGTTCCGTCATCATACCAATTAAAGGTCTGCGCATCGTTACTCGTAGCAACTAAATCTGCAATTGTGGCTCCATCTATTAAACAAAATGTTTGATTCTGCACGCTAGGTGCTGCAATATCTAAAACCTCAACTGTAAGTATTGCAGTATCTGGACTACAATTGACATTACCCTGAGCTTGGTATTCAAAATCATACAGACCTTCATTTAATGAAGACACATCAACAATACTTCCTGTTAATGCAGATGTATTATCAATATCTACAAATGTACCGCCTAAATCAGCCTGAGAATCTAACAATGTTAATAGGTCTATTTGTAAATCAGATTGACATAATGTAGCGATCATATCGCTTCCCGCATTTGCATTTGTAAAAATAGAGATGGTTATAGATGCCTGACTCCCTATACATAAACCATTATCTGGAACTGTATAAGTATAAACTCCAGCATCTAACATTGCAGGATCGAAAACAACATTGTTATCTGTTGACATAAAACCGTTTGGTCCAGACCATGTTCCTATTGTACTTGGATTATTAGTTAAAATATCGAACAAATTAAAAGCACCTTCAGTATTACAAATATCTAGAGTGCTTCCTACTCCAGAGCTATACTGCTCGTAAACTGTAAAAGACAATGTCGCACTATCTAAACAATTATTAGCTGTCGTTGTATTATATATAAAATTGAAGACTTGTTGATCAGTAACTTGAGGTACAGTAAATGGATTGGTAATTGTTCCTCCATTATCTAAATCTGTCCAAGTTCCTAATGGTCCTTCGTAAATAGGATCATCAACACCATTGGTACCTAATAATGAAATTAAATCGATTGGTCCCGTAATAATCGATTGACAAAATTCTATTGCAGCTGTATCTTCTCCTGCATAATTTTTTGGCTGAATAACAATTACCACTTGTGCTGTTTCGGCATCACAAAACCCAGAAGGATCCGCCATACTTGTACAAGCATCTAAATAATCTAAAGCTTCAAAATCATCAGGATTGCAATTTACCTCAGGACTAACTGTATATTGAAAAATATAAGTTCCTGCTTCTGCATCAGTTAAACTAACAGGTCCTAAATGAGAATATCCTGGTGATGGTGTACAATCCCCTCCATTACTAACTAGACCTAAATCCGAAGGTCCAGATAATAAACTCCATTGCGTACAGGCATCAGATGGGTAATCAAACAATACTCCGTTTTCATTTGTAAATGTTAATTGGTCGTATAAATTAATACTTGCAGGTAATAATGGGTCATCTTCACAAAACTCAGGAAAACTAGTTTGCGAAAATGATCTTAAATATTCATATATCTTAAAACTAACGGTTGTATCTGCGTCATCACAGACACCAGAGCGCTGTTCTACTGAATAAGTAAAATCAAGATCAACGCATCCAAACCTCACATTGCTGGCTATAATTTGTTGATAGATATCATTTATATTTATTACTGAATCTCCTAAGGATGTTACTTGACCAAACATGTCCATTTCCCAAGTCCCTTCTATATCTTCAAAGAGTAAAAATTGATCATCCGTTAAATCTACATCATTATCATAATCTCCATTTAATATAGATGCTTCACAAACTCTTTGGTTTTGATTTAAACCAGAAAAAACTTGTCTAACCACTGAAATTTTAACTCGAGTCTCTTGTATGAGGTCACAAGGAGCAATCCCTTCTACCATATAGACCAACTCAAATGTTTCTTCATCAACTAATGGAGGTCCAGGAGCATAAGGTACAGTAACAAATAATTCAGATCCACTAATATTATTAAAATTCGGGCTACTCCCTTCATAAACCCATTGACCATTTGCATGAGGGCTAGGCAAGGATTCTAAAGCTTCAAAAAGATCCATATCTGGAAGCGCTACACATATATCTATTGGTGTAGAGCCTGAATCACAAACTTGTACGTTAACGTCTTCTAAATTAGTAGGTAGTGCTATTCCCGAAAATGGGCCTAATACCAAATTAATTGTTAGAGCAACGTCTGTTCCGCAATCTGCATTTGTTAATTCAAACTGATAATCTGTAATAGCCGTAGATGATTCATTTAAATCCCAAAGAAACAAATCTCCAGTAGCTTCATTTAAAGCAAAGTTAAAGTTGGGATCAAACCAAGTACCAACTTGTATGGTATTACCTGTAAGATTAGTGTATTCATCGTACAAATTAATAATACCATCGGGTGTACCATCATTATCATTATCTATCTGCGTCATATCGCAAATAGTAATCGTTTCTACGAGGTTACATTGCGCTTGAAGATAGGTTAACGTGGAAATAAAAGTTCCTATAAAAATGAAGACAATTCTTTTGAAATACAAAGCTTTATAATTTTACAGCAATTTAAATCATTAAGATAAATCTCACAACTTAGTTAAAATAGTTATTAACAAAATTAGACACAAATTCACCTAAGGAGTAGAATTAGAAACTTGAAGTACTTTACCGTTATAAAATTTATTTCCTGTTAAAGCAAAATTATGAATATAACTTGCCATTTCTATAGCTGTTGTTGGAGCTTGATAATCTGGAAACGCTTCCTTTAGCATTTCAGTTTGCACAGCTCCCAATGCCAACACATTAAATTGCGGGCCAGTTTCTTTATACTCTTCGGCTAACAACTCTGTAAGCGTAATAACAGCTCCTTTACTAGAACTATAGGCAGAAAGCCCTGGGAATTTCATACTGCCTTGAATGCCTCCCATAGAACTAATCGTAACTACATGTCCATCTTGCTTCATAAATGGTAATACGATTCGAGTCATTTCAGACACGCCAAATACGTTTGTTTTATAGACTTGTTCAAAATCCTCGAATGTAGTTTCTGCAAAAGGTTTATTTAATAAAGTACCTGCATTATTAATTAGAACATCTACATGTTTCCATTCTTCATCTATAAACTGCTCCACCTTTTTATAGTCTTCTTGCTTACATAAATCGAATGCCAGAGATGTTATATTTTCGAAATGAAGATTATTAACAGGTTGTGCATTCCTTGATAATGCTAATACATTATAACCTTGGTTAGCAAACAGATGAACTAACTCAAAACCTATTCCTCTACTAGTCCCTGTAATTATTATGTTTTTACTCATCTTTTAAAGCTACTTCTTTTGTTGATGCATTCATCATTCCTTCAAGCGCTGGAATCATTTTATTAATAAAATTCGCCATATGCTTATAATCCATTTTATCTGCTTCATCATCTACATGATGATAATAATCGAAATTTGAAAAATCGAACGTAGAAATAGCATGTGCTGGAATGTTTAATTCTTTAAAGAATGGAAAATTATCAGACCTCATAAATAAATTGAATTCTTTTGCTTTAGGAAAAAACCCAACTACTTCTCCACCTGCATATTCGTTTAACGTCTCTGCGAAATTTGAACGGTTATATCCACTCATATAAGCCATAGATTTATCTGAAGTTCTTGGCACACCAATCATTTCGAAATTAATCATGGTATAAGCATTAATATCTTCTTTTTTTAAACGCTCTGCTAAATGACCTGAGCCTTTTAGTCCCATTTCCTCTGCTGAATACAGCGTAATTAAAATACTACGCTTGTTAGTTTTTGATTTTGAGAAATACTTACCAAACTCCATTGCTGCAATAGTACCTGAGGCGTCATCATTAGCTCCATTGGCAATTTTATCTCCATTAACTTCTTTTCCGAATCCTATGTGATCATAATGCCCTCCAAGAATAATAAACTCATTCTTTAATTTTGGGTCATTACCTTCTATAACTCCAATGATATTGAACCCTTTTATAACTTCATCAGGTGTAGAACTTCTACTGTTTTTAAACTCAAAATCATCTCTATAGGTTTCGAAATATGGCTTAATGTTATTTGCTTTAAAATAGTTTTCTATAAAAACTGCTGCTTTTTCTATGCCTTCACTTCCTGTTGCTCTTCCCTCTAATTCGTCTGAAGCTAAATACTCCATACTAACTTTAATATCTTGTTGTGTGATTTTCGGCACAGAACTAGTTCCATCTTTACCTTTTTCACCGTTTGCAGCTTTTTGTTTAACAGAGCACGCAATTAATAACGCAAACATCAGTATTGGAAGTAATTTTTTCATAGTTATTTTTATTTGAGTTTAAAGATAAAAAAATCCTGTTTCAAACTCATGAAACAGGATTTTTAAATTTGAGGACTTAACTATTAACCAAAAAACAGAAATAATAAAGCACTATAAAAAGCTATTAAAAATAATTCTAATTTGTATTTTTCAATTTTAATCTGCTTCATTGACATCCAAAATATTAATAGTCAACTGCATTTCAGTAGTAGTTGATCCATCACTTATATTAACAACTACTATAATCAATGTATTTTGTTCATAATCGAAGGCATTTATATCTGCCATAAATACTTCTCCTGTTAAATCATTAATTATTACACTTCCTGTTGGGTTTTGCGAAACTATTGCAAAGATTAAGTCATCACCATCTATATCTGTAGCATCAATAGTTGCTACTATATCTGAAGTTGAATTTTCACTTATGCTAATCTCCTTGTCTTCTGAAATTGGTGCATGATTTTTAGGCTCATCATCATTACTACATGATATTGTTACAACTGCTATTACAAGCAGAATTACTATTCTAATTGTTTTCATGATTTTTAAATTTGGGGTTTATATTAATTTATTCTTTTATAATTCGTTTTATAACTTCACCGTTTTTAGATTGAATTTTCACAAAGTAAACTCCAATTGAAAACTCTGAAATATCGTATTGATTTTGAGGCTCAAAACTTTTTATAGATTGTCCTTTAAGTGAATAGATTTCAATATTATCTATAGTAGAAGTTGATTCAATTTCAAAATAGTTACTTGTTGGGTTTGGAAATATTGAGATTGTATTGTTTAAATCAAAATCTTCTACATATAAAGCTGGATCTTGATAAGCCCATAATTCATTCCCTACACCACTAACACTATCATCCGCAGTGAAATATAATTCATTATTGAAAACAATTAAACTTGATACTGACGCATCTCCATTAGGATTTAACTCAATCATCACAGTTCCAGCTACAGTACCATCACTTACCCACAATTCTGTTCCACTTGTACCATCATTTGCTGTAAAATATAGTTTTCCGTTATATTCTGTAAAATAATCTGGAGAACTACTTCCTGTCGGATTAATATTTTTAACCATATTAGTTCCAACTGGTGAACCGTCTGTTTTCCATAACTCAACACCATTTACACCATCATCGGCTACAAAGAAAATATCTGTTCCAACTTTAATGAATTTTGAAGGATTACTATCTCCTGTAACATTAATATCTTTCACCAAAGTGGTTCCTAAACTGGTATTCCCGTTTGATTTCCATAATTCTATTCCAACTGAACCATTATTTGCATTAAAATATAATGTATTATCAATGCTTGTAACATTTAAAGGATTACTATCTCCTGTTGGATGAATATTTCTAATTAAACCTAAATTTCCTGAACCATTGGTTTTAAATAATTCTCTACCAACTGTGTCGTGATTTGCTACAAAAGTTAAATTTGAACTTACAACATTTAATTGATCTGGATTACTAAAGCCTATTCCAGGTATTACATCTAAGTAAAATACTGTTCCAGCTGCAGTTCCATCTGTTTTCCATATTTCTCGACCATGACTTACACCATCATTAGCACTAAAATAATATTCACCATTAAACAAAGTGAAATCATGTGGGTCTGATGATGGTGGACCTAAATAAACATCTTTAAACACACCACTATTTGTAGGGTTGGAAACATCAAACACATGCGGTTCTACACCAACATTACTAGACACAGTTAAAGGGGTGAAAATTATTTGATTATTAATAAAAATTGGTTCGGCAAACCTTGCGTTAAAACTTGATATCCCATTTGCATATGAAATAGAGTATTCTGTAGAACTTATATTTGAATTACCCGTAAGCTTTTGCAATATTCGTTCATTATTGCTAGACTTCTTAACTTCAAAAAATAAATCTGAATTGGCAGTAAAGAAAGTAATATTATCGTCTGGATTATGTGCTAAATCATTAAATATTGGTGTTGTAAAATCAACAGTTAGATTAACAGTTCCTACATCTGTACCATCTGAAGCATGAATAAATCTTTGAGTAATAGGATGAGTAGTATTGGTTAATGCCGAAAAAAATAGCCTACCACTAAACTCATACATATCACCAACAAGAGAACTAGCAGTTCCAGGTCGTATGTCTTTCACCAATCTAAATTGGGCACTCATGCTAAAAACACAACTTAGCACTGTAATAAATAATAATATTTTTCTATCACAGCTCTTATTAATAAAATGCATTAAGAATCCTGTAAAATTTTTCATAATAAATAGGTTTAAAGTTTGCCCAAACATCATGAAAAATCAAATTACATTTTTGCTAAATAACTAAGTGTTAGCTCTTATTAAATAAGTGTTGCATTAAACTATAAAATCGCAAGATTGGATTTACAACGAACCTAAAACCTGAAGTATTTGAGTTTTTTTTCTGTGAGAAACAGGTATTTCTTCTAATGTTTCCATTATAAGACTTCCGCCATTTACTTTATCAAACCGAAGAATTTTATTGATATTTATTAAGTGTGAATGATGTGGACGAATAAACCCAAAAGGTTCTAACAAAGTCTCATATTCTTTTAAGGATTTAGAGATTACAATTCTTTTAGTGTCCTCAATATAAAACTCAGTGTATTGTCCTGATGATTCACAACGAATAATATCGTTAACGTTAACAAAGTAGATAGAACTGCTATCCTTTAATACAATTTTCTTTTCTCTGGAAGTTATTTTATTCAAGCTGTCTTGCATAACTTGTAATTGATGATTCAAAAACTTGTTTTTATATTGTTGCTCAACTTTATCGAATGCATTAATTAGATCATCTGGCGAAATAGGTTTCAATAAAAAATCGATTGCACTAAACTTAAAAGCATCAATGGCATACTTATTATGAGCAGTAATAAAAATGAGGTGAAAATTTATCTCTTGCAATTGCAATAATAAATCCATTCCTGTACCATCATCTAATTCAACGTCTAAAAAAACTACATCTGGATTAATTGTTTCTATTTTCTCAAGTCCAGACTTTACACCTTCAGCCTCATGCAACTCTGTAATATCACTACAGAAACTACTAATCATTTCTAATAGACCATTGCGAATATTAATTTCATTATCAACTACAAGTATCTTCATTTTAATACAGCTTAGGTAAAGTTACATTTATTTTAAAGCCTGTTTTATCAGCTTTCTCGATGTCGTAAAAAGCACTCGATTTATTTTGAATATTAAACAAATACAAGCGGTCTTTAATAATTTGCATCGCTCTTGATTTATGTGTTTTAGCTTTGTGTAGTTCATAAATTCCGATACCATTATCTTCTACAATCACAAGTAATTCGTCTTTCGCTTCATTAAAGTAAATATTTAATTCACCTTTATAATCAATAGCTTTAAAACCATGTTCTATTGCATTTTCAATAAATGGTTGCATGAGCATACTAGGAAGTTTAAGTTCATTTATATCTAGAGCATCATCTACATAAAATTTATAACCAAACTTATTTGGATATCTCAATTTTTGAATTTCAAGATACTGAGTTAAAAAGTCTATTTCACTTTCTACCGTCACTAATTCCTCATAAGTACTCTCTAAAGATTGGCGCATTATTTTTGCCAATTTAGAAGTGTATAGAGTAGTTTTCACACTCTTTTCTTGCAAAGCTACATTTTGTATTGAAGTCATAGCATTGAAAAAGAAATGCGGATTTATTCTAGCCCTATTTAGTCGCTGTTCAGTCTCTAATATTTTTTGATTATTTTTTAACGAGCGCTGGCGAAAAAAGAAAACAATTGTTAAAATAGCCAACATACTTCCAATAATTACAAATAAATAAAATTGCTTTGTTTTTTAAAGCG
>NZ_JADGDZ010000088.1:0-1232 GCF_016744625.1 Winogradskyella sp. | reverse complement strand
TCAACCTTTAAATACTTTTGCTCTAATTCATTTATTTTTTCTACTTTTTCAATGTTTAATATACTATCTTTTAAATGTGTAAAGGCTTTATAACTTGCAAAGGCTTTATCTAATTTTCCGACACCTTCATAAATTTCTGACGCTTCAGAATATAGCATCATGGTTGCTGCTGTTTTTTTTCCACTATTATAATATAAAGACGTATCCATCCAAACATTTGCTTCTTCTAACTCACCTAAATCCAAATGGTTCCACGCTTTAGACAAATAAAGTCCCGCTAAATTTTTGTAACCTTTTATTCCCTTTCCATAGTAAATTGCAGAATCAGAATATACAAGTGCTTTTTTTAAGTTGCCGTTATGGTAGGCATTAGCTTCACGTACTCTATAATATTTGGTAATCTCATCAAATCTTTGATATTTAAAAGCTCCTTTCTTTGCTTTATTAATAAATAACAATACAGAATCTAGCAGTGTAGTTCGCTCTGTCATGGTATATTTATTCTCATACTCATAAGCCAACCAACTATAATAATGTGTATATAACTCTGGATTTAAATCTAAGATTAACCGTTCGGCTCTTTTAATGTATATCCAGTTTTTTTCATCTTCATTTAATCTTGTAAAAAGATATACAAGCATTTGTATTGCTTTAATTTCTTTTTCTTTATCCTTCAGTCGTTCTGCTTCTGCTAAAGCTTTAAAAGAGAAATCTGACAATTTCTCTAAATCATTTATTGCTCGGTAATAACGTGCTTTATTATATATAAGTTTGAACAAAAAATCATTATTACAGTTTATGTTATTTAATAAAGTCTCTTGTTTTTGCAGTAAGCTATGAGCTTTATTTGATTGTCGCTGATTATTAAAATATTGAAAATCAAGACTTAAAGCTTCATAATTACAGGCTTCAGAAGTAGAAGATTTAAGCTTATTAATTTGCTTAAATCTTTGTATGGAATCTTTTCTATTTTGAAAGCCTATTTCATTTTTATCTAAAATTTCGTTACAAATACAATTGTTTTGACTAACAGATTTTAGATGTATTAAACAGAAGATAATTACAAAACCCCATTTATAACGAAATAGACTAGTCATCAAATAATTAATCGGTTCTGTAATACAAAAAGTCATCTGGTTATTATAGTTAAACTACAACCTAAAAATATGAATTATTTTATCCAATAATATCTAATCGATGCGCTTAATAATAACATGTCTTTAAAATTATAT
>NZ_JADGDZ010000011.1 GCF_016744625.1 Winogradskyella sp. | reverse complement strand
GTAATCTCCTTAGTGGTTTTATGATCTTTAATGATTTTGATTTAAAAAACGCGTTTACATGGACAACGGTTACAGAAGAACAAGGTTACAAAAAAAAATGTAACGTTTAATTCCCTTAAACGTTTTTATTCACTTTTTTTTTTTATGTTTACCAACCCAATTAAAAAAGACAATAAAAAACTAATCTACCATGACACCTACTAAACTCTATTGTGATTTTTTTGGCCATAATTATCAGGTATCAAAAAGAGTTACAAATCATGTTAACGAATACACTTGCAAGTGCTGTAAAAAACAACTTACTACAAACAGCAACGGTAAGCTCACAGAATTAACTCCAAAATTTCAAGAGATAAATCAAGCATTGGAGCGCATTTACAATAACAGAACGATGCGTTTGAAGCAAAAATCACTCAGTTCATCGATTTATTAATTGTTAATAACCTGTGAATAACTCTATTTCTTATATTTAAAGTCCCTTATAAGCTTTAATCCCTATAAGATAATTGATTACAAATGAAAAACGTTTACTGCTCACTATTTGGTCACGACTATAAGGTCTCCAAAAATGTGACTTACCACGTTAAAGAGTACAAATGCAAAAATTGTAAATCTGAAATGACAATTGATGGCAATGGAAAATTTATCCCTTTAACACCAAAATTTAAAGAAATTAATTCTGTATTAAATAGAGTACACACAAAGCGATTAGAAAAAAGCCAAAAGCTTTTTTTAATTAATTCTTAAGTGCATTCCAACCTTTCGCAATTATCGGAATTTTTGTTTCTCCTCTTGTTACTAGGTGCATACCTCTATCCTCATCTGTCATATAACCAATAACTGTAAGATTTGGGTTTCCTTTAATTTTAGGAAAGTCTTCTTGAGAAATTGTCATTAATAATTCGTAATCCTCACCTCCGCTTAAGGCAATTGTAGTACTATCTATATTAAATTCCTCACAGGTCGAAATAACCTGAGGATCTAATGGAATCTTATCTTCATAGACATCAACTCCAACTTTACTTTGCTTGCATAGATGAATAACTTCAGAAGATAAACCATCACTGATATCAATCATACTTGTTGGTTTTACATTGAGCTCCTTTAATAATTCAATAATATCTTTACGCGCTTCAGGCTTCAACTGACGTTCTACAATGTACGTGTACATAGATAAGTCGGGCTGATTATTAGGATTCACTTTAAAGACCTCTTTCTCACGTTCCAAGACTTGTAATCCCATATAAGCACCACCAATATCACCAGTAACAATTAATAAGTCATTTGGTTTTGCTCCAGATCGTAAGACTTCATCACCTTTTTCCACTTCACCTATTGCAGTAACAGAAATAATTAATCCAGAGGTCGATGAGGTAGTATCTCCTCCTACAACATCTACGTTATATAATTTTGCTGCAGTTTCAATGCCTGCATATAACTCTTCTAAAGCTTCCAAGGGAAAACGATTAGATACAGCTATCGAAACAGTGACCTGAGTTGCCATCGCATTCATAGCATATACATCAGACAGGTTAACAACTATAGCTTTATAACCTAAGTGCTTTAGTGGTACATAACTCAAATCAAAATGAACCCCTTCAACTAATAAGTCCGTAGAAACAGCAACCTGCTTCTTACCATGATTTAATATTGCAGCATCATCTCCAATACTTTTAATAGTAGATTTATGGGTGATTTTAAAATGCTGAGTTAAATGTTCAATTAATTTAAACTCACCTAATTCGCTCAATGGAGTTCGTTGTGGATTTTTATCTTCTATCATGCTGCAAAAATATTGTGCTTTTATCAAATACAAAGGTAATATCTACGTTAATTATAACAGGATTTTATCACAGAAATAAAATTTACTGTAAATTGCTAAAAAAAAGCTTATGAAGTTCAATGCCCTAAACAGAATGCTTTTCATTTGCCTGTCTATTTTTATCGTCTTTAGTTGTGACGACGAGCCTGTGGAGAGACCTAATACAGATATAGATGGCGATACTATTATTAATGCGCTTGATAATTGTGCAGGAGTCATAAATACAGATCAATTAGATACAGATAATGATGGATTTGGAGACGTCTGTGATGATGACGATGATAATGATGGAATTCTAGACGAAAACGACAACTGTCCTTTAACCGCAAATCCAGATCAAGAAGATGGAGATAATGATGGATTAGGAGATGTCTGTGACGATAATACGATACAACCGCAATTTCCATGTGTAAATGGTTTGTCTAACGGATATCCTTGTGATGGTTTTGATTTAATGAGTGAAATTTCTGTTGAAGAA
Source organism: Winogradskyella sp. (assembly GCF_016744625.1). Classification (GTDB taxonomy): domain Bacteria; phylum Bacteroidota; class Bacteroidia; order Flavobacteriales; family Flavobacteriaceae; genus Winogradskyella. The sequence continues at coordinate 61,834 of NZ_JADGDZ010000011.1, read as the reverse complement.
TTAGGAGGTCCTGGAGCAGAAGGCAATGATTCTTGGGGCTGGACAGATCCCGAAACCGGAAAAGAATACGCTTTAATTGGCACCACAACAAGTGCTGCTTTTGTTGATGTATCTGCCCCTTCGAATCCTATATTTTTGGGTCGATTACCAACAGCAACAGAAAACAGTTTATGGAGAGATATAAAAACTTATAACAATCACGCTTTTATTGTAAGTGAAGCACCAGGACATGGAATGCAGGTTTTCGATTTAACCAGGTTGAGAAATGTTACCAATCCACCTGAAACATTTACGGCAGATGCAACTTATATTGGGTTCGGAAAAGCACATAATATTGTAATCAATGAAGATAGTGGGTTTGCCTATGCAGTTGGGACAGATACTTTTAGTGGTGGTCCTCACTTCATAAATATTCAAAATCCTACAAATCCAGTAGCAGCTGGAGGTTATTCAGATGATGCCTATTCACATGATGCGCAAGTCGTTACTTACAATGGTCCTGATACAGATCATACAGGTAAAGAAATATTAATAGGAAGTAACGAAAATGAAGTCGTTATTGTTGATGTTACAGATAAAGCCTTACCAACCCAAATCTCAACTATAAATTACAGTAATATTGGTTACACACACCAAGGATGGTTTACTGAAGACATGGAATACTTTTTATTGGGTGATGAAGTTGATGAAATTAATTTTGGAGTCAACTCTAGAACACTTGTTTTTGATTTTACAGATTTAGACAATCCTATCTTTCACATGGAGTATTTAGGACCAACTGGAGCGATTGACCACAATGGTTATATTATTGGAAACACATTTTATGTCGCCAATTATACCGCTGGACTAAGAGCTGTTGATATTACTAATATCGCATCTGGAACCATGGTTGAATCTGGTTCGTTTGATACATATATACCAGATAATAGCACCAGTTTTCATGGAGCATGGAATATTTACCCATTTTTTGCAAGTGGAAATATTATTGTTAGTGACATTGAAGGAGGTATGCTTATAGTTAAACCTTCAAACTAAAATGCTTTTTAAAAGATTTTCATATTTAGCAACTAATTTATTCCTACTAGTTTTTCTAAGTTGTAATAAGGATGATAACGCTTCAATTCCTCGTGAAGGTAACGTTAATCTAGTTCAAACTTATGGCGGAACAAAAAACGATAGTGGTCAATCTGTTGTAGCTACATTAGATGGTGGCTATACTGTATTGGGTTATACACAAAGCAATGATGGAGATATTACAGATAAACAAGATGATAGTTTTGACTATTGGTTGTTAAAATTTAATTCTGAAAATGAACTGCAATGGCAAAAAACTTATGGTGGTTCTGCTGATGAAAGAGGAAATGATATTATTCAAACTTCTGATGGAGGTTATGCTATTTTAGGTTTTAGTTTTAGCAATGATGGTGATGTGACAAATAATGCTGGATTACAAGATTATTGGTTAGCTAAACTTGATGCTAATGGAAATATATCTTGGCAAAAATCGTTCGGATATCAAGGTACCGATTCTGGTATTTCGGTGATTCAAACTAATGACCAAGGGTATTTAATTTCAGGAATATTAGACGTCACAGCTTCTGGAGGAGAAGGAAATACTTCTAGAAACAATAATAGACATGCAGGTGGAGATTATTGGGCTTTAAAATTAAATGCTTCTGGAGATATTGAATGGAGTAAATATTTTGGTGGCAACTTTACGGATACACCAGAAAATGTTATTCAAGTTGAAGATAATGGGTTTATAATTGTTGGTGGTTCGGATAGTAATGACACTGATATTTCTAGTAATATCGGAACCTATGATTTTTGGGTCATTAGAATTTCTGCTACTGGCAGTTTAGTTTGGGAAAAGTCTTTTGGAGGAGACCAAATTGATGAAGCTCGAGCTATTGTTAAATCTAATGATGGCAATTACATCATCGCTGGTGATACCCGAAGTAATGATAATGATATATCTAACAACATTGGTGCTGCAGATTTATGGCTAATTAAAATTTCTCCAAATGGTGACCTGCTTTGGGAAAAAACCATTGGAGGTACTAATTTTGACGTAGCGCGAGCTATGGTTAAATCTCAAGATAACGGTTTTCTTTTAGCAGGAAGTTCACGAAGTGATGATGTTGATGTCAATGAAAACAAAGGACAGAATGACGCTTGGGCTCTAAAGATTGATGCTGAAGGAAATTTGCAATGGGAAACCACTGTTGGTGGTTCTAATATAGATTTCGCATATAGTATTGCTGAACTTAATGACTCCTCAATTGTACTCGTTGGAGATAGTACGAGTAGCGATGGAGACATAATAGAAAATAAAGGTTTTACAGATCTATTACTAATAAAAATTGATTGAAAGCAATGAAGAATTTATTCCCATTCTTAATCTTAGCAGTAAGTTTAATGACTTGCAGTGAAGACAATGATGACAACTTAAATCCCGAGATTTCTACAACTTTTACTTTTACGCATAATTGGGATGGAGCTATAGTTTCTAATACTAATTTCAATGCAATTCAATATACCAATGCTAATGGAGAGTTATTAAGTATTGAAAGATTACGCTATGTGATTTCGGATATTAAATTTACGTCTAACAATAATGAAATGACCGAATTAGATGTTTATAATTTGGTCGATGTAACCAATGCAAATAATTTAAGTTTCACACCCGAAACGACAATTCCTGCTGGTAGCTATACCGTTTCATTCACTTTTGGATTAGATAATGAAGATAACTCAGAAAATTATCTCGATTTAAATTCTGAATCTTTCAATGTCCCAGATATGTTGGGTGGTGGATACCACTATATGCAGTTCGATGGTAAATTCATTAACTCGAGTGCGACTGAACAAGGTTTTAACTATCATGCCATCAGAGCTACTGATAATCCTGGAATGAATCCTACATTTCCACAAGACACATTCTTCACTGTAAATTTAGGAATTATTGAAATTACAAATGATATAAATATTGAAATTGAAATGAATATCGCTGAATGGTTTAAGAATCCAAATTTATGGGATTTAAATGTTTTAAATCAAATGTTGATGCCTAATTCTTTAGCGCAAATTATGATGTACGAAAATGGTCAAAATGTATTTAGTCTTGGTGATGTAATACAATAAAATCAATGTTGAGTGTTAAAAAAAATTATCTATATAAGTGTATTAACGCTTCTTTGTTTGAGTTGCTCAAATGAAGATATGGGCTATCAACCTACACCAAAATCATTAAACATTCCTCAGCTTTTTTCTGATAATATAATTACACCTGTAATTCCTACAAACAACCCACAAACCACAGAAGGTATCGCTCTTGGTAAGAAATTATTCTTCGATAATATTCTTTCTGCTAATGGCACACAAGCTTGTGCGAGTTGCCATTCTCCTCAAAATGCATTTACAGATAATACGCCAACAAGTGATGGAATTGATGGTGTTTTTGGCACTCGAAATTCTATGCCTTTATTCAACTTAGCTTGGAATTATAATGAACGTTTTAATTGGGATGGACTAGCATTAAGTCTAGAGCGACAGGCATTAGAACCTGTTGAAAACCCTATTGAATTACATAGTAATTGGACCAATGTTATTGAAAGATTACAGAATCACCCTGAATATCCTGAATTATTCCGATTAGCATTTAAAACAAATACAATTACGAAAGAGCTAACAACCAAAGCGATTGCACAATTTGAACGTACTTTAATTTCAGCAAACTCTAAATTTGATAACTATTCATTAGGACAAACATCACTGACTCCTCAAGAATTAAATGGTTTAGATATTTTCTTAAGAGAAGATAAAGGAGACTGTTTTCATTGTCATGGCAATCCTAATAATCCGTTATGGACAGATAATGATTTTCATAATAATGGTTTGGATGCTACATTTTCAGATTTAGGATTGGGAACAGTAACTGGTGATCCAAATGATAATGGAAAATTTAAATCTCCTTCGCTTCGTAACTTAGCTTTTACAGCACCTTATATGCACGATGGAAGGTTTGAGACATTAGACGAAGTTATAAATCACTACAGCGAAGGACTTCAAAACTCTTCAACTATTGACCCTTTGATGAAACAAATAGATCAAGGGGGTGTGCAATTATCAGATCAGGATAAAGCAGATTTAAAAGCCTTTTTATTATCGCTTTCTGACCCTTCATTTATTAATAATCCGGAGTTTCAAGACTAAATATTCGTAGTATTAATCCTGTTTATATGCGTATTTCATCGAAAAATAACGTATTTCAACTTATTTTATTTCAATTTTGAGTAGATTGTAAGTCCCAAACCTACTTATTAAATGAAACCTACAACTCACAATGCACTGCCGTGCTCTATTTTTGGCCATAATTATATGAAGTCAAAAACCAACGCTGACCATACTACAGAACTTACTTGTTCACATTGCAATACTATTGTGCATACAGATACTAAGGGAGATTTTGAGGAATCTAGTATTTCAAACAAGCAAATTCAATCAACTTTAAGGCAATTATTTCATTTAAACATTAGCCTTTCTAAGCCGTCATTTAGCTCATAACCATATGTTTTTGTTTACTTATCTATAAAACTATATTTTAATAGCTAAACTCTATTAAATCATATCTTAATATAATGTTAGGTTCTATGGAAAAAAGAGACATATATTGTATCTTCGCACTCTATTTAGAGTAAATCTATATAAGAATATGATAAAAGTTTCTGATACAGCTAAAAAGAAAGTCGTTGAATTAATGACTGGTGATGGCTTTAACCCAACATCTGATTATGTTAGAGTGGGAGTAAAAAGTGGTGGCTGCTCTGGTCTATCTTATGATTTAAAATTTGATAACACTAAGGACGATGAAGACAAGGTTTTTGAAGACAATGATGTAAAAATTATCGTTGACAAAAAAAGTTTCCTATACCTCATTGGCACTACATTAGAATATTCTGGTGGATTAAACGGAACGGGTTTCGTTTTTAATAATCCAAATGCCAACCGCACTTGTGGCTGTGGTGAGAGTTTTTCACTATGATGAAGTTCAAGATTTAAAATTCTTAATTCAAAGTTATGGCGACAGTAAAACAATTTGAAGATTTAGAAATTTGGAAACTATCTAGAATTCTTTGTAATGACATTAATAAGATTGCTAATAATACCAAGTTAAGAACAGGTTATAAATTATATGGACAAATAGATGGTTCTTCAGGTTCAGTTATGGATAACATAGCTGAAGGATTTGAAAGAAATGGAAATAGAGAATTTATTCAATTTTTATCTATTGCTAAAGCATCATGCGGAGAGACAAGGTCACAATTGTATCGAGTTTTAGATAGAAATTATATTAATAATGAGGAATTCAATAAGCTTAAAGAATAAGCGATAGTTTTGAGCAGAATGATTGGTGGTTTTATAAATTATCTCAAAAAAAGTGATTTAAAGGGAAGCAAGTACAAAACGGATTAGCTCAACTTTGAATTTTAAATTTTAAACTCGGAATATGAGTAAGTACACAGAGGATGACCTTAGGGAAGAATTAAAAACCAAAGAATACGAATATGGTTTTTTTACAGATATAGAATCTGAAACATTTCCTATTGGATTAAATGAAGATATCGTTCGCGCTATTTCTAAGAAAAAAGAAGAGCCAGAATGGATGACAGAATGGAGACTAGATGCCTTTAAGGTCTGGAAAGATATGACTGAGCCAGAATGGGCAAATGTTAATTATAAAAAACCAGATTTTCAATCTATTGCCTATTACTCTGCTCCTGTAGCTGTTGATCCTAATAAAACATTAGACGATGTAGATCCTGATCTTTTAGCTATGTACAAAAAGTTAGGTATTTCAGTAGATGAGCAAAAGAAAATGAATAATGTTGCTATGGATATTGTAGTAGATTCAGTTTCTGTTGCAACAACGTTTAAGAAGACATTATCCGAAAAGGGTATTATTTTTATGAGTATCTCGGAAGCTATTAAAGAGCATCCAGAACTTGTAAGAAAATATATTGGTACGATCGTACCAACAAAAGACAATTTTTATGCGGCTTTAAATTCGGCTGTATTTAGTGATGGATCTTTCTGTTACATTCCAAAAGGAGTACGTTGTCCAATGGAATTATCAACCTACTTCAGAATTAATCAAGGTGGAACAGGACAATTTGAACGCACACTTCTTATTGCAGATGAAGGCAGTTACGTAAGTTATTTAGAAGGTTGTACAGCGCCAAGTAGAGACGAAAATCAATTGCATGCAGCAGTTGTTGAGTTAATTGCTATGGATGATGCCGAAATAAAATATTCAACAGTACAAAACTGGTATCCAGGAAATGCTGAAGGTAAAGGTGGTGTTTACAACTTTGTAACTAAAAGAGGACTTTGCGAGAAAAATGCAAAAATCTCTTGGACACAGGTTGAAACAGGATCTGCGGTAACATGGAAATATCCTTCTTGTATTTTAAAAGGAGACAATTCTGTAGGTGAATTTTACTCTATTGCTGTAACCAACAATTATCAGCAAGCCGATACTGGCACCAAAATGATTCACTTAGGCAAGAATACAAAGTCAACTATTATTTCTAAAGGAATTTCTGCCGGTAAATCTCAAAACTCTTATCGTGGTTTAGTACAGATTAGTTCTCGCGCAGATAATGCTCGTAACTTTTCACAATGTGACAGTCTATTAATGGGAAATGAATGTGGCGCACACACATTTCCATACATTGAAGCAAAGAACAAAACAGCACAAATAGAACACGAAGCAACAACAAGTAAAATTGGTGAAGACCAGATTTTCTATTGTAATCAAAGAGGTATTGATACAGAAAAGGCAATAGCATTAATTGTAAATGGCTTTAGTAAAGAAGTACTAAATAAATTACCAATGGAATTTGCTGTTGAAGCTCAAAAATTATTAGAAATTAGCCTTGAAGGTTCAGTCGGGTAAATACATAAACAATGAAAAAAATTAGCCTTATTATCATCTTAGTATTGACTTTTGTCGCATGTAAAAATGAGGCAAAAACAGAAGTGAATTTAGAAGAAAATCGTGAAAAATCATATGATGCAAATGACGGTTTTGTAACCATGAAAGGCGAGTTTGTATATTATGCAGATGCAGCCGTTTTTCAAACTGCAAATGAAATTTATGGTGTGGTTATTGATGAAAATATGCATCAGCTAGAAACGCAAGTTAAAGCCTTTAAAAAAGAAGCAACTGACATGGTTCCTGTAACTGTAAGAGTTAGAAAATTTAAAAAAGCTGAAGACGAAGAAGGTTGGCCAAATAGAGTAGAAATAAAAGAAATATTAAAGGTGGAAGCACCTGACCCAAATAAAGAAGACGTTATAAAACTAGGAAATTAAGACTATGTTAAAGATAAATAACTTGCACGCAAGTGTAGAAGATAAAGGTATTTTAAAAGGGATTAACCTAGAGGTGAAAGCTGGAGAAGTACATGCCATTATGGGACCAAATGGTTCAGGTAAAAGCACATTGGCTTCTGTAATTGCTGGTAAAGAAGAGTACGAAGTTACTGAAGGTAACATTTTGTTAGAAGGTGAAGACATTGAAGAATTAGCAGCAGAAGAACGCGCACACAAAGGTGTATTTTTATCATTTCAGTATCCTGTTGAAATTCCTGGAGTTAGTGTGACTAACTTTATGAAAACTGCAATCAATGAAACTCGCAAAGCTAAAGGTTTGGAAGATATGCCAGCAAAAGATATGCTGAAATTGATTCGTGAGAAGTCTGAAATGCTGGAGATTGACCGGAAATTCTTATCACGTTCATTAAACGAAGGGTTTTCTGGTGGAGAAAAGAAACGAAATGAGATTTTCCAAATGGCAATGTTAGAGCCTAAATTGGCCATTTTAGATGAAACAGATTCAGGATTAGATATTGATGCACTTCGTATTGTAGCAAATGGTGTTAATAAATTAAAATCTAAAGACAATGCTGTAATTGTTATTACACATTACCAACGCTTGTTAGATTATATCGTGCCAGATTATGTACATGTTTTGCATAATGGCAAAATTGTAAAATCAGGAACTAAAGAATTAGCGCACGAGTTAGAAGCTAAAGGTTACGATTGGATTAAAGAAGAAGTAGGAGCATAAGTGCTTTCATTTGTAGATTATAATATTAAAAAGATTCTTGCCTTAGCAGGAATGACAGACATATGAGTTTAAAAGAAAAATTAGTGTCCTCATTTATGGCTTTCGAAAATACGTTAGATGTAGATTCGCCAATACATGATATTAGAACTGAAGCTATCAAGACTTTTGAAACTGAAGGGTTTCCTACAAAACGTGAAGAAGATTGGAAATACACATCGTTAAATTCAGTTTTAAAACATGATTACAGTGTTTTTCCTAAGCACGAAAATGCTTTAGAGTTTAAGGATGTAAAGAAGTATTTTATTCATGAAATTGATTCTTATAAAATCATTTTTATCGATGGAAAATATTCTTCGCATTTATCTCAAACCACTCATGATGGGCTAGATGTTTGTTTAATGTCTGCTGCTTTAAATAAGCCTAAATACAGATTAATTATTGAAAACTATTTCAATAAAATTGCACCAAAAAATGGGTTGTCGTCATTAAACACGGCATTCTCTGCTGAAGGAGCTTACATACACATTCCAAAGAATAAACTGGTTGCAAAGCCTATTCAAATTATACATTTCTCTACAGGAAATGAAGCTGCTTTAATGTTACAGCCACGTAATCTTGTTGTTGTAGATGAGAATTCTCATGTACAAATTATAGAACGTCATCAGAGTTTAACTGATAATCCAGTACTTACCAATAGTGTTACAGAGATTTTCGCAAACAAGCGTGCTATTGTAGATTATTATAAGATTCAAAACGATAATGAAAATGCATCATTAATTGACAATACCTTTGTAAATCAAAAACAAGAAAGTCATGCAAAAGTGCATACGTTCTCTTTTGGTGGAAAATTGATTAGAAACAACCTCAACTTTTATCAAAATGGTGAGCGTATTGATTCTACAATGAAAGGGATTACTATCATTGGAAACAAACAACACGTAGATCATAATACATTAGTGCATCACATAGAGCCTAATTGCGAGAGTCATCAAGACTACAAAGGCATTTTTGATGATAGTTCAACTGGTGTTTTTAATGGTAAAGTTGTTGTTGAAAAAGAAGCTCAAAAAACTAATGCGTTTCAAGCTAACAACAACATTCTAATTAGCGACAAAGCAAGTATCAATACTAAACCTCAGCTTGAGATTTTTGCAGATGATGTAAAATGCTCTCATGGTTGTACTATTGGACAATTAGATGAAAGCGCTATGTTTTATTTGCGTTCTCGTGGAATTCCTGAAAAGGAAGCTAGAGCCTTATTAATGTTTGCTTTTAGTAATAACGTTTTAGATTCAGTTAAAATTCCTGAAATTAAAAACAGAATCACTAAGATTATTGCCAACAAATTGGGTGTGAATATTGGGTTTGACCTATAGTTATTACCAATAATATAAATTAGAAAGGATTGCTATTTAGCGATCCTTTTCTTTTTTAAAAATAATATCTTTAACTGTACCGTCACAAGACAAAAGCATTCCTGTAATAGTATTTTTTTTATCTTTAGTAAAATGATAAAGTGTTCTGTCATTATTTCCAAATTGGTTTAACTGTACAGGCTTTAAATTGACTCCATCTTTTCCTTTATAAGATAATTTAAGCGTATTGTCTTCTTCAAAAAAACGATAAGTAACATCTAATTCTTCAGAATAAAAATTCCCTGCAAAACCCGTAACATCAACTGAATCTGCATTTATAAATTTAGCATGTTTAAAATAAAATGGTGTTCCACCAAATGAAATAACCATATCGTGAGTTGTTGAAGGAGTAAAATCGTATTTAACATTCTGACTTTGTATTCTATGAAACTTATTGTTTTCATATTGCACTAGAGCAGCAGATGTTCTTCCCATAGAACCTATAGATTTTAAAGAGTCATTTTCTACAAATATTTTCATGGTCATATCACTATTGGTTTCTTTGTATTCACCAATAAATTCGTGAAAATCTTGTTTTTTAAATAAAACTTTATCTTCGTTTTTATCCTGAATATTTTCTTCACCAACTAAAAGAATATCTAGAATTTGATAGGCAATTCTTGGCGCATTAATTGCTTGTGAATTTGTTAAAACTATTATTCCTAATTGCTTTTCTGCAATTGTAATTAATTGTGAACGTCCACCAAAACCAAATCCACTATGATTTAAAGTTTCATAACCTTTATAATCGTCTATCATTAGTCCACGAGCATACTTTGCTTTTTCGCCAGAGGTTAATACCTCAGTCGTTTTTAAGAATTGAGCCAACGGTTTAAAATCTAAAATCTGCTCATTCAACATTTGCATCCAAATTGTCATATCATTAATAGAAGAACCCATGCTTCCTGCACCATAACTCAATTGATTACTTGTGGAAAACTTATAACCATCCTGTTGCTTTTGGTAACCAATAGCTTTATTTATAGTTGGCTTTCCATGTTCAACTCTAACAAAAGTGGAATTCATTTTTAAAGGAATTAATATTTTGAGCTTCAAATAGTCGTTTAAGTTTTGTCCTGAAATACGTTCAATAATAATTGCCAGTAGATTATAATTAGTATTAGAATAGCTTACTATTTCTCCAGGTAAATTATTTAAGCCTTTTTGTTTACAAGCCAAATCCAACACTGTGTTATTGTTGTAATAAGAAGCGTCATAGTCAAAACCAGCTAAATGCATTAGAGTATGATAATTTCGAATTCCACTTGTGTGATTTAATAAATGTTTAATCTGAATAATTTGGTCATACTCTGGAAATTCAGGTAAATAGATTCTAATATCATCTTCTAAATTGATTTTTTGGTCATTAATTAACGACCAAATAGCAGATGCTGTAAATTGTTTCGCAATGGATGCCAAACTAAAAACCGTAGAATCTGAATTTTTGATGTGGTAGTTTAAATTTGACAGACCAAAACCTTTAGAATAAATGGGTTTGCCTTGATTAATCACTTTAATACTCAATCCTGGAGCATCATTAGAATTATAAACCTCTAAAAATTTATCAATCTTTTGGGAAAGATCTATTTGTGAATTTACACTGAAGAAAACAAACATCCATACCAATAAATTGTAACGCTTTAAGATCAGCATTGCTTATATTTTTGATAGAAATACGTTGGAATAAGTCCAAAGTTAAGAGACAGAAAACCAATAAAAACTATAACTCCTCTGTATGGCCAAGTTAGAAACTCGAACATGGCACCAATTCCGAGAATAAAAAAAGTAATAAATCCGAGGATGTAAAATGATTTTTTCATGATAAGTTTAATTAAGAATATTTGTGGATAGATTTTTTATATCGAGCATAAAAATGAATCGGAAGAATGACCAAAACCGAAACTAATAGAGCTCCAAGCAACCAAGCATTGGCATAAGGCCATTGCATCATTTGAAACACCAAACTCATGACCAACAACAGAATCACAACAAAGCCAGCCGAGAATTTCAACTTATTGATTGTAATTATTTGTCTTGCATGTTTTTGAAAATTGGTTTCGAGCTGAAGATTTTGAAAACTTGCATAGCCACCAAATTTCTGCAATGCTTGCTGGTATAATAAATTAAAATCATTCAATTCTTCATTTTCAATATAAGTACAGATATGGTCCACCAAATCTTCTCTTAAATCTTTGTTTTCAACACCGTATAATGTTAAACTGTTTTCAATAAAAGTAATATGTTTTTCTAGTAATTCCATATTTATATTGGTTTAGGGTTAAAAATTAAACTTAATGTTTCAATAAAATCATTAATTTCTTCTGTAACAGTTTCAACCATTTTCTTCCCTTCTTCAGTCACTTTATAATACTTTCTAACGCGTTTACCAATAAAAACTTTTTCAGTTTCTAAAACCTTTTTTGCTTCAAGCTTATGCAAAATGGGATATAATGCACCTTCCGAAATATCAATTTTTCCTGAAGTCATCTTTCTTACTTCTTGTGTAATCTCGTAACCATACATTCTACCCTTATCATTTATAAGTGTTAAAATGATAGGTTGCAACGTTCCTTTAGTTAATTCTTTACTATACATAATACAAATATACATTTTATTTAAATGTATTTATATAAAATGTGAAAATTATTTTAATTTCTTATTCTTAAAGCCTTGTTATATGTTTTAGTTTACCGCTAATGCTTCGTATTTTTGCATTCAGATATTAACATATGCTAGACGTAAATAACATAAGAAAAGATTTTCCAATACTTCATCGTCAAGTTAATGGGAAACCTTTAATATATTTTGATAATGCGGCAACATCGCAAACACCTCAGCAAGTCATTGATGTAATAGTAGATTATTATAGTAATTACAACGCTAATATCCATAGAGGAGTTCATAGTCTGAGCCAAGAAGCAACTGATGCTTATGAGCAAGCCCGCCTAAAAATTCAGAACCATTTTAATGCTAAGCATTCTCATGAAATTATTTATACTTCTGGGACAACACATGGCATTAATTTAATTGCTAATGGCTTTTCTTCACTATTACAAAAAGGAGATGAAATCATCGTTTCGGCTTTAGAGCATCACAGTAATATTGTACCATGGCAAATGTTATGTGAACGTACAGGAGCAATATTGAAAGTGATTCCTATGAATCAAAACGGAGAGTTGGTGCTTTCAGAATTTGATTCAATTTTAAACGACAACACAAAACTGGTTTTCGTTAACCATATTTCTAATGCACTTGGAACAATAAATCCAATAAAATACATCATTACTGAAGCTCATAAATTTGGAGCAGTTGTTTTGGTCGATGGTGCTCAATCTTGTCCGCATATAAAACCAGATGTTCAAGCATTAGATGTAGATTTTTATGTCTGTTCAGCACATAAAATTTGTGGACCAACTGGAGTTGGCATGCTTTACGGAAAAGAAGAGTGGTTAAAAAAATTACCGCCTTATCAAGGTGGAGGAGAAATGATTGCTGAAGTATCATTCGAAAAAACAACCTATGCAGATTTACCGCATAAATTTGAAGCTGGTACTCCAAACATTTGTGGCGGTATTGCTTTTGGTGCAGCTTTAGACTACATGAATCGTATTGGGTTTGCTAATATTTCTGCTTACGAAAACGAACTTTTAAAATATGCAACTGAGCAACTTCAACAAATTGAAGGCCTAAAAATTTATGGTACTGCAAAAGAGAAAACGTCTGTTATTTCTTTTAATGTAGGAAACATTCACCCTTATGATATAGGAACTATTTTAGATAAAATGGGAATTGCGGTTCGTACAGGTCATCATTGTGCACAGCCTATTATGGATTATTTTAAAATTCCTGGTACCATAAGAGCATCTTTTATGTTCTACAATACCAAAGAAGAAATAGATACTTTTATTACTGCCCTAAAAAAAGCAGTAATGATGCTGTCTTAAAGTTTGGCATCAAAAGTGTAACTTACAGTTTTAAACACTTTAAATATGAAACGAGCATGTTCAAAATTTAATCTCCCAAGGAAATGATTAATAGTGAACAGCATGTGACCATTAAAAGACAATACAGATAAAAACATGAAAATTTTATTTAGCCTTTTTGCCCTTGTAATGATTACTGGATCATGTAATTCAACAAAAGAAACTGTTTCAAATTCTAAAGAACAAGAACCTGTTGTCGCATCAAAACCTGCCAAAGAAATGCCTTTTACAAAAAGTGATGTTGTTAAAGACAATTATAATAAACCAACAGTTATATACAAAGCTTTATCTAGAGGATCCTTTGAATATATTCAAGTTTCAGAATCTGAAGTTTTGGTGTCTTCTGATAGAAATCTTAAAGAAATGGACACTTATAAATGTGGAAAAGAAGACTGGAACGAAATTAGTAAGCTTCTTAAAGCAATAGACATAGAAGCATTTCAAAAATTGAAAGCACCAACGGATAAACGCTTATATGATGGAGCAGCTCATACCACATTGTCGATAATAAGAGGAGATCTTTATTTTACAACACCTTCTTTCGATGAAGGTCATCCTCCTAAAGACATAGAAGATCTAGTTAATAAAGTGTTATCCATTAAAGAAAATGCTATTAAGCAATAGTGATTTTGTAATTTTGTTGCAAAGATTTTGACTATGACAATAGAAGAAGTACAAAATGAAATTATTGATGAGTTTTCTATGTTCGAAGATTGGGAAGAACGCTACCAATACATGATAGATTTAGGAAAAGATTTGCCTTTAATTGAAGACCAATACAAAACTGAAGATAATGTTATTAAAGGTTGTCAAAGTAAAGTTTGGGTACATGCAAATATGCAAGATGATAAAGTGAACTTTACAGCAGATAGTGATGCTATTATTACCAAAGGAATTATTGCTATACTAATAAGAACATTTTCTAATCAACACCCTAAAGATATCATTGAAGCCAATACTGATTTTATTGATAAAATTGGTTTAAAAGAACACTTATCTCCTACCAGAGCCAACGGTTTGGTAAGTATGATAAAACAAATAAAATTATATGCTATTGCATACCAAACACAATTGAATTAAAAACAACTATCACACTGAGCGTAGTCGAAGTGCAATGTGAATATAACAATAAATAAGATTTATGATGAGTGATACAACGATTGACACAAACGTATTAGGAGATAAAATAGTAAGGGTTTTAAAAACTATTTTCGATCCAGAAATTCCAGTAGATATTTACGAGCTAGGTCTAATTTATGATGTATTTGTTAATGAAGATTTAGATGTAAAAATTTTAATGACCTTAACAACACCTAATTGTCCTGTTGCAGAGACTTTACCTCTAGAAGTCGAAGAAAAAGTGAAATCTATTAATGAGGTTAAAGATGCAGAAGTGGAAATTACTTTCGATCCGCCTTGGACACAAGACTTAATGAGCGAAGAAGCGAAACTAGAATTGGGTATGCTTTAACATGGCAGACGAAATTATAAATAGAGTTGCCAACAGCAAACTAAGAGTTATTGATCTAGAAGATTATTATCCTGAAGGTAAGCGTGTTCAGTTTAATATTAAAGATTGGTTGCTTGAAGGTTTAGTGCTAAGAGAAAAAGACTTTAGAGTTTATGTTGCCAAACAAGATTGGTCGCAATACCAAGATTGTTATGTCGCGCTGCACTGTTCTACTGATGCCATTGTGCCAGATTGGGCATATATGTTAATTTCTATTCAGCTTCAAGAGTATTCTAAACTAACCGTTATTGGTTCTCTTAAACATCTTGAATCTATTATTTACACATCAATTATTTCAGAATTAGATCTTTCAACTTATACGGATTTACCAGTAATTATTAAAGGTTGCTCTCACAAACCTGTTCCTGCAAATGCTTTGGTGTTGCTTTCACAACGATTAAAACCAATTGCAAAATCTATTATGTTTGGTGAAGCCTGTTCTTCCGTTCCACTTTTTAAAAGAAAATAGTGTTTTAAAAATGTGACTTTTCTTGAATTTTAAGGTCTTAAAGGCAACGATTTCTTCGTTTTATTTTTTTAACAGAAATCAATAAACACTTATATTTGCAACTTAATAACAACTATTATTTATTAAATTTTAATTCATTATGAACAAAAAATTACTTTTATCGGCATTCTTAATATTTGCCATTACGTTTGGTTTTTCTCAAACTAAAGAAGAATTAGAAACCCAAAAGGCTGAAAAACAAGCTGAAGCAGATAAGTTTCAAGGAGAGGCTAATGCTTTACAAGCACAGATAGATGCTTTACCTGGTTGGAGAACTGGAGCTTTTGGTACTATTGGAGGAAGTTTATCTAACTTTAACAATTGGTTTGCTCAAGGTGCACCAAATAATGTTTCAGGAAACATTGGTTTAACTGTTAATGCATTTGCAAACAAACTTGAGGACAAATATTTCTGGAGAAACGCACTTACAGCTAATTTGAACTGGGTGAAATTAGATAATAAAGACACCGATTTAGATAGCGATGAATTTAACCCAGTAACAGATGTTTTTAACATTTCTTCTCTTTATGGACGTAAACTAAGTGAGAAGTGGGCAGTTTCTGGTTTAATGGAATACAGAACTACTTTATTGGATAACTTTAATAATCCAGGGTTTTTAGATGTTGGTGTTGGTGCTACTTGGACTCCAATCGAAAATATGATTGTTGTTATTCATCCATTAAACTACAACTTTGTATTTGCTAAAAATGATGCTGCTTTCGAATCTTCTACTGGTGCAAAAATTGTTGCTGATTATACTAGGTCTATAGGTGCGATTAATTTTAAGACTAACTTCTCTACATTTCAAAGCTATAAGTCTAGTGACTTATCTAACTGGACATGGACAAACTCTTTTAGCTATAAATTATGGAAAATGATTGGTGTTGGTTTCGATTTTGCTTTAAGAAGCAACCAACAAGAAGCTGCTAATTTTCAGGGTGTAGACTTAAAAGATGCTGATAATAAAGTGCAGTCGTATTATACTATTGGTTTAAGCTACGCTTTCTAATAAAAAAAAGTATTTTAAAAAAAAAGAGGTCTAAAATTTAGACCTCTTTTTTTATTCAATATCCTCAACGTCTGGATAGAGAAAGTGGTTATATGGAAAACGTGTCACGTGTATTTCTCTTACCTCCTTATAAACTCGTTTTCTAAATTCATCTAGGTTTTCTTTGTTTAATGCAGATATAAACAACGCATTATTACCTACTCTAGCCATCCATGTTTTTTTCCATTCTTCAATACTGTAGTTAGCTTCAGTTTTTTCAACTATTAGATCTTCTTCGTCAAACGGTTCTGCTTCATAAGCATCAATTTTATTAAACACCATAATGGTTGGCTTATCCCTACTTTCTATTTCATCTAAAATCTGATTTACAGAATCTATATGTTCTTCAAAATTAGAATGAGATATATCAACCACATGAAGTAAAAGATCCGCTTCTCTAACTTCATCAAGCGTACTTTTAAAAGATTCAACCAATTGTGTAGGCAATTTTCTAATAAACCCTACAGTATCACTCACTAAAAATGGCAAATTCCCAATAACTACTTTTCTAACTGTAGTATCTAATGTGGCGAAAAGTTTATTCTCTGCAAAAACTTTGCTCTTGCTAATCACATTCATTAAAGTCGATTTCCCAACATTGGTATAACCTACTAATGCAACACGTACCATTTTACCACGATTACCACGTTGCACAGCCATTTGTTTATCAATGGTTTTAATCTTAGTTTTTAATAATGAAATTTTATCGCGGACAATTCGTCTATCAGTTTCTATTTCTGTTTCTCCAGGTCCACGCATACCAATACCACCTTTTTGTCTTTCGAGGTGTGTCCACATTCCTTTTAGTCGTGGCAACAAATATTCACATTGTGCTAATTCTACCTGAGTCCTTGCATAACTGGTTTGCGCACGTTGCGCAAAAATATCTAAGATTAGATTGGTTCTATCTAATATCTTACAATTAAGTATTTTACTAATATTACGTTCTTGTGCAGGAGTTAATTCATCATCAAAAATTACAGTACCAATGTCATTGTCTTTAACATAATGCATTACATCATCCATCTTTCCTGTACCTATAAAAGTTTTGGGATTTGGCATTGCCATTTTCTGAGTATAGCGTTTTATAACTTCACCACCTGCAGTAAAGGTCAAAAACTCCAATTCATCTAAGTATTCCTTAGATGTTTCTTCGTCTTGGCTTTGTGTAATAACACCTATTAAAACAACTTTCTCTAATGCTATATCTTTTTTTTCTATCATAAAGTAATTAAAGTACAAAGTTAAACAAATGCATTATTTAGAATAAGGTTTTAAAATCATATATTTATTGCCATGACTAATAATAACTACACTCCTTATACAATTGCATTTTATAACATCGAAAATTTATTCGATATAGAAAATGACCCTCAGACCAATGACGACGATTTTCTACCAACATCAGCCAAAAGATGGACATCAAAACGTTATCAAAATAAATTAAGAAAATTAGGGTCTGTAATTTCTAAAATTGGAGAAGAATACACTGAAATTGCTCCTGTACTAATAGGTTTAGCTGAAGTTGAAAACAAAAAGGTATTATCGGATTTGGTAAGAAGTAAAAACCTAATTAAAGAGGAGTATAGTTATATACATTATGATTCTTCAGATGAAAGAGGAATTGATGTTGCACTCCTTTATAAAAGCGATATTTTTAAAATTGAAAATTCTGAAGCTTTCTCTGTATATATGCAAGATGAATCTGGAAAACAAGATTATACCAGAGACATTCTTTTGGTACAAGGAACTCTGCATAATGAATCTTTGAATATTATTGTAAATCATTGGTCGTCTCGAAGGGAGGGAGAAAAGGAAACTGAGTTTAAACGTTTGACTGCATCAAACAAGGTGAATTCTATAATTAAAACCTTGAAAAAGGAAAACCCTAATACTAAAATTGTGGTTATGGGTGACTTTAATGACAATCCTAACAATACTAGCATCACTTTGATGGAAAAAGAAAGCGAGCTTTATAATCCTTTTAAAACTGTTTGGTCTCGCGATAAGGGAAGTCAAAACTATGATTTTCAGTGGAACTTATTTGATCAAATTCTATTTTCTACTAACTTTTTCGATGCTAAAAATTCTGCCTTAGCTTTTCATAATGCTGATGTCTTTAATACTAAATTTTTAACCCAATATCATGGTAAATATAAAGGACAACCTTTTAGAACCTATGTTGGTAAAAAATATAAAGGAGGCTACAGTGACCATTTTCCTGTTTACATTCAATTTAAACCTTCCAATAAGGTGTGAAAATTAAAAACCTTTTATCGATTATTACGGTAGTTAATCTATTATAGCATTGTTAACATCTTGTTAATAGGCATTTTTTATATATTCGAATGGGCGTAAAAAAAACGACTAACCAACGTAACTAATGCCCAACCAAGCCTCATATTACAATTAATAAATCAATTCTCTTATAATCAGTGTATTATAAGGGACTAAATAATTTCTAACAAACCGATTAATAATGAAAAAAGTTACTCTATTTTTATTGCTTTTGTGCTTTTCGTTTTCTTTAAGTGCTCAAGTCTTAAATCAGCCTGCTGCATGGCCTAATACCAATTGGACAGTTACAGGAACATACAACGTTGATCCTGGTGCTTTTGAAGCAGACCCAACATTAACAACTAATTTTGCTTTCGATGATGATGATGCTGGTGCTGGAAGTGATGATGATATCGCTGCAGAATCTCCTATAATTGATCTTTCTGCTGCATTTACAGCTGGAGAAACATGGCTATTTTTAGATGTAGATTACACCTATAATGATTTAGATGATACTCTAAATTTAGAATATTGGGATGCAGATTCTAGTACTTGGGTTACTTGGCAGCAATTTGTCGCTTCTGCCGATCAACCTTTTGACAATTTTTGTAATGGAGGAAGGGATGCTTTTACAAGTAATCAATTAAATATTGCTGGTTTTACCGCTACACAATTATCTGGTTTTCAATATAGAATATCATTTTTAGATGATGGTGGTGCAGGTGGTGCGGCTTACGAATGGGGTTTCTGTTTTGATGCACCAACAATAACATCACAAACTCCTCCTACGTGTCCAGATCCAGATATGCTGACTGTTGCAAATGTTATGGAGATTAGTGCTGATTTACAATGGACAGAAACAGGTTCTGCTACACTTTGGGATATTGAATGGGGAACTGCTGGTTTTACTCTTGGTACTGGAACTACAATTTCTGGTCTTACAACTACAACTTATAGCTTAACAGGTTTAACAGCTGGTACATCATATGATTTCTATGTTCTATCAGATTGTGGTGGTTCGGGTACATCAAACCTTATTGGTCCTTTTAATTTTGTTACTGCAACACCAGGTGGCACTTGTGCTGCTGCTTTTGCTATGACTGTTGAAGCTGATTGTGATACGGCAACACCTACAACATTTGATTTTAGTATAGCGGAAGATCTTCAAGCGAATGGCGAGACTGCTTCTTGTGATGGGTTTGGTGATTTTGGTTATTGGGTAAGTTTTACAGCTCCTGCAGTAGGTTCTGTAACTTTTAATTTTGGTGGTGCAGCTAATGGTATTGGTTTAGAGGTTTTAGATGCTTGTGGTGGTGCAACAATAGGAACTTGTGAAAATAATACTTTTGATGCTGGTGAAAGTTCTGATATAATTGGAGGTCTTACTCCAGGTAACACTTATGTAGCCGTAATATGGAGTGATGTTCAAAACGGAACAGCTGATGTGTGTATAGAAGAAGGACCATCATGTACATTTCCAATAGATTTAACGGCAACAGTTGTAACATTAGATGGAGCTGATTTAGGGTGGACAGAAAATGGAACAGCTACAACATGGAATGTAGAAGTTGTACCAAATGGTGATGTACCAACTGGCACACCAACTACAACTGGTGTTTCTAATCCATATACAGTGACTGGTCTTATGGCTAGTACTAGCTACGACTTTTATGTTCAGGCAGATTGTGGTGGCGGAGATACAAGTGATTTTTCAGGTCCATTTACATTTACAACGCTATGTGATGTATTCGTCCCAGATTATATAGAAAATTTTACAACGATAATTCCTAATTGTTGGAATGAAGCTGATAGTGGAGATGCTACAACTGGCCCAGGCGATTTGGGAGCAGGTTCTTGGAATGCAGATGAATTTTTAAATATTGGAGCTGGAGATGGTGCTTATAGTATTAATCTATGGCTAGCTGCAAAAAGTGATTGGCTTCTTTCCCCACAATTCGATTTAACAGGTGGTCCTTTTCAAGTTGAGTTTGATTTTGGTATTATGCAATTTGGTAGCAGCACAACTGCTGGTACTTTAGGGTCAGATGATATCGTTCAATTATTAATCACTACAGATAATGGTGCAACATGGACTCCTCTATTAACTTATGATAGTACATCAGTAGTAGACGCAGCAGGAGAGCATCCTGTTGTAGATTTAACTGCTTATGGAGGGATGACAGTTCAATTTGGAATTTTAGGTTCGGAAGGTGCTGTTGATGATGCAGCTGATAATGAAGTTTTTGTAGATAATTTCCGTGTTAGAGGTATCCCAACTTGTGCAGAGCCAGCAGATTTAGCGGCTACGAATTTATCTTTAACTTCTACTGAAGTAAGTTGGACAGAAGCTGGAACTGCAACTTCATGGAATATAGAATACGGTCCAACCGGTTTTGCTTTAGGTACAGGTACTGTTGAAGCAGATGTAACAACAAACCCTTTCGTGTTAACAGGTTTAAATCCAGATACTGATTATGAATTTTATGTTCAGGCTATTTGCGACCCAACTAACTTAAGTTCTTTTGCTGGTCCTGGTAGCTTTTTTACTGGCTATTGCGAATCAATGCCAACAATTGATGGTAATGGCGTTTTAAATACAACTATTGGTATTACTGATTTTCCAACTCTAGGAGATGTTACTTATGAGAATCATACTAGTACTATAGTTAATGTGTTTCAGGAAATTCAAACAGACTTCGAAGTCCTTTACGGGCATCAATTTACATATGATACTAATATATGGATAGATTTTAACGATGATTTAATCTTTGATGATACCGAAGTAATTTACCAAGGAAATTCCCCAGGAGGTAATAACCCTCATTTATTAGCAGGAGCATTTACACTACCTATAACTGCACCTATTGGTGAACACAGAATGAGAATTAGTGGTGCTGACTTTAATCAAGTTGTACCAGATCCTTGTTATAATGGAACATTTGGAGTAACATTAGATTTTACCGTTAATATTCAAGCATTAACATGTACAATACCTGAAGCAGACTTTACAGTTGTTCCAGATTGTGGTAGCGATCAATTTTTTATCGACGTTAATGTAATCAGTTTAGGTGATGCTAATTCTTTAGAACTTTCTAATAATGTAGATACTAACACTGTACAAGCCATGGCAACAGGAACGTATCAAGTAGGCCCATTTCCATTTCCTACTACTGTAAAAGTATTTGTTACAAATGAACAAGACAATAATTGTGTTATTAGTAGTGATACCTTTGAAGTTTTAGCTTGTCCTCCAGCAAACGACGAGTGTATTGATGCAATTGTAGCTTTTGTAAATCCTGATCAGGAATGTGATACTGTAAATCCTGGAACAATATTAGCAGCAACTAGTTCTAGTGTACCGACTGGTAGCTGTGGCGGATCACCTGACGATGATGTCTGGTTTGAATTTACGGCTATTGGAGAACAACAAATTATTGCTATACAAAACATAGCTGGTGGAACCTTTAATTTAGATCACGCGCTTTATGAAGGTACTTGTGGTAGTCTTACTGAAGTATATTGCTCTGATGACGATGCTAGTCTTACACCTGCTTTAATTGTGGGTAACACCTATTATGTTAGAGTCTTTTCTGCTGGTGTAAATGCTGAGACCAGTACTTTTGATCTTTGTATAAGTACATTCAATCCAACATTTTGTTATGACGCTTTACCTATTTGTGCCGATCCAGACATACAATACACTAGTATTGTTAGTGAGGATGTAGCACCTCCGTTTTTAGATTACGACTGTCTAGGATCTCAACCAGATCCACAGTGGAATACGATTGTATTTGATGATGCAGGTGATTATGTATTTACTTTAGAGCAAACAGATGCTGGTGGAGCTCCGTTAGATATAGATTTTATGGTTTGGGGTCCATTTGTAGATCAAGAATCTTCTTGTGCACAATTGCTTACTGAAAATATTGTAGACTGTAGTTTTTCGCCTACATTTTCAGAAACAATTACACTTACTGGCGTTCCTGCAAATTCAACATATATTATCCTAATAACCAATTTCTCACAAGTAGCTGGAACTTACACATTTACACAAGACTCTGGCCCGCCAGACGGAACTAATTGTAGCGTAGTTTGTGACGTGGTCCTAGAACTTGAAGGAGGAGTAGTTGATGATGATGTAGAAGACCTAGCAACACCAGATGAAATTTTTAATTATTGTGGTTTTGATAGCGTGCTTTTAGAAGCAAGTACATTCTACGATGTTGATGAAGTTGTTTGGTATATGGATGGTTTTGCAATCCCAGATTATGACATGCCAACTTTAACTGTAACAGAATCTGGCACGTACCAAGCGCAAGTACTAGGTGGAATTTGTGACCAGACTGAACTGTATTTTTCTGCATTGGTAGAAATCAATTTCTATGACGACACAGATTCTATCGACCCTCAAAATATTACATTATGTGACGGTCCTGGAAGTGATGGTGTTGAAGACTTTGATTTAGATGCTTTGTCAACCTCATTAGGTTTAGGTACTGATTTCACTATCACATACTACACAAACATTACTGACGCAAATCAAGCTCAGAATGCTGTAGCATCACTCTATAACTCTGCAGGTGAAACACTAATAATGCGAGTTGAAGATACAGACGCTGCTAATGATAACTACTTAGGCTGTCGTCAATTAGTTGATGTAGAACTTGTTGTAAACCCTCGACCTTTAGCCAACCAACCCGCAAACTTTATTGTTTGTGATGATACAGATGGTAATGTTGATGGTACAACAGAATTTGATTTAGCATCAATTAATGATGAAGTTTCAACAGTAGCAGATATAGAAATAACTTATCATACTTCGCAAGATGATGCTAATAATGACGCAGGTGCTTTAACAACTACATATTCAAGTAGTGGTGAAGCTATCTTTATAAGGGTAGAAGATACTGTTACTGGTTGTTACGAAACAACATCTTTTAACTTAGAGGTTAACATTTTGCCACTAGCTACTTTTGATCCTCAATATGATTATGAAGTATGCCCTAATGCAACAGTCCCTGTAGAAATAGGAATAATTCCTTCAAACTTTACAGTAGACCAAGTAAGCATCCAGTGGTTCTTAGATAATGTTCTTATTCCAGGTGAATCTGGTTTATTATTGTCTTCTGTACTTGAGGCTGGTGAATATAGTGCACTTATAGAATTTAACGATTCTACTATTACGTGTAATGCACCTATTAATACAACTGTAATTGAATTACCTACTTGCGTAATTCCGCAAGGTATATCGCCAAATGGTGATATGTATAACCAAACTTTCGACTTAAGTAGTTACGGTGTTACTAAACTCGAAATATTTAATAGAAATGGAACTCTTGTGTATTCAAAAACAAATTACACTAATGAATGGGAGGGACAAACCAACGATGGTAAAGAGCTTCCTGTAGGAACCTATTTCTATACTATGGAATATGAAGGTGGTACGAAGACACGTAGCGCTTGGATATACATTAACAAATAATCAACTAACTGAATCAACTTATTATAATGAAAAAACTCTCTATTATAGCGGTTTTATTACTTTTGGCATTCCAAACGCATGCACAACAAGACCCTCAGTACACACAGTACATGTATAATATGAATATCATTAATCCTGCCTATGCAGGTTCAAGAGAAAATCTTTCTTTTGGATTATTGTACAGAAATCAGTGGACTAATATTGATGGCGGACCAATAACAGGAACGTTTTTTGGACATTCGCCTATTGGTAATAATCTTGGCTTAGGTATGTCGGTTATTGCAGATCAAATTGGTCCTGTTAGGGAAACTAATCTCTATGCCGATATTTCTTACACTTTGAGATTAGGTGGTGAACATCGTTTGGCATTTGGAGTTAAAGCCGGTGCAACTTTTCACGATATTGGTTTAACAGATATAGATATTATTGATGAAGATGATCCTTTCTTTCAAAATAATATAAATGAGACAACACCAAATATAGGTGCTGGCTTCTTTTATTACACCAATAAGTATTATGTCGCCTTATCTGTCCCAAACCTTTTATCATCAGTACATTTAGATGCTAATGGTTTTAAAATAGGGTCAGAAACGCAACATTACTTCTTTACAGGTGGTTATGTTTTTGATCTATCACCAAACACAGAATTGAAGCCTTCATTTATGGTTAAATCTGCATTTGATGCACCAACGTCTTTCGATGTTAACGTAAATGCTCGATTTTTCAAGAAATTTGAAATAGGCGCTTCATATAGGTTAGATGATTCATTTTCTGGGTTAATCAATTTCAATCTATCGCCAGCGGTAAGAATTGGATATGCTTATGACGCTGTATCATCAGATATAAAGGCATATGCGCCTGCATCACATGAGGTCATGTTATTATTTGACCTTAATTTTCCAAAACGTGTTTCTCGTTCACCAAGATACTTTTAATCAGCTAAGCTAAACCCATTATGAAAAACTTAAAAACATTATTATTTATTACGTTGATGAGTAGCTTATGCTTAACTGCTCAGAACACAGCTACTAAAAAAGCGGATAAACAATTTTCAAGATATGAATTTGTTAAAGCTGCTGAAAGCTATAATAAACTTATAGAAAACGGAAAAGGTGACACTTACGTTTACAGTCAACTAGCAGAAAGCTATTACAATATTTTTAATACTGTAGAAGCCGAACGTTGGTATGCAAAAGCTCTTGAGTCTTCAGATAACCCAGAAATGGTTTATAAGTACTCTCAAATGCTTAAAGCAAACGGTAAATATGAATTATCGAACCAACAAATGGATCGTTTTGCATCTATGCGTCCATCGGATCATAGAGCTTCAGCATATAAAAACAACCCTAATTACCTTCCTAAAATATTAGAACAAGGAAAGAAATTCAATGTTCAGAACGCAGAATTCAACTCTGAGCAATCGGATTTTGGCGGTACAGTTCACGATGGAAAATTATATATTACATCTGGTCGTAATGATAATCGTAAAACTTATGGTTGGAATGATCAGCCGTTCTTAGACATCTATACAATGTCTAAAAACTCAGACGGTACATATCAAGCAGCCACTATGGCAAACGATAAGATTAATACTAAATTTCATGAAGGATTAGTGTCATTTACTCCAGATGGAAAAACCATGTATTTTTCTAGAGAGAGTTATTTTGAAAAAGTTTTTCAGAAAGACTCTTTAAATAAAACGCGATTTAGCCAATTATATCTTTTTAAGGCGACCAAACTAGGTGGTGATTGGGATACTGTAGAAAACTTAGCTATTAACAGTGAAAATTATTCAGTAAAGAACCCATCTGTAAGTTCTGATGGTAATACATTATACTTCGCTTCTAATATGCCAGGTGGTTTTGGTGATTTTGATATATATAAAGCTGCAATAAACTCTGATGGAACACTAGGTGAACCACAAAATATGGGTCAAAAAGTAAATACTGAAGGACAAGAAATGTTCCCTTATATTAGTAATACAAATACACTTTATTTTTCTTCTAATGGCCATTTAGGCCTTGGTGGAATGGATGTGTTTTACACTAAAGAAATTGATGGTAAAATAGCACCAATTAGAAATGTTGGTATTCCTATTAACAGTAACGGTGATGATTTTGCATTTACTATTGATGAAGATTCTGAAGAAGGTTTTGTATCATCTAACAGAGATGGTGGTAAAGGTAGTGATGATGTTTATGCCTTTAAAAAGTTACAACCGCTTTGTGATGTGTTAATTGCAGCTACTGTTTTAGATGATAAAACTCGTGAGCCATTAAGTGGAGCTTCTGTTTCTTTATATGATACTGAAGGGAATAAAGTTGTTACTAAAACTACTAATGCAGATGGTGTTGCTGAATTTATTGTTGAATGTGAAGAAGATTCAGAATTAGAAGTCCTAATGGATGGATTCGATAGTAAAAAAATAGCTGTTAAAGGTTCTAGCGAAGAAGAAAATAATGTTCAAATTTCATTAGATCCAATTGAAAAATTAATAGTTGCTGATAAAATTGAATTAGCACCTATCTATTTTGAATATGATAAATCTAATGTTACTGCTCAAGCTGCTTTTGAATTAGACAAACTTATACAGATAATGAACAAATTTCCAGACCTTGTAATTAATGCTACATCACATACGGATTATATAGGTTCTAGCCCATATAACATGAGACTTTCTGATCGTAGAGCAAAAACTACAGTTCAGTATGTTATCTCTAAAGGTATTGACGAAGCTCGTATCTCAGGAATGGGTAAAGGTGAAACTGAACCAAAAATAGATTGTGGTACAAAGTGTACAGATGAAGAACGTCAATTAAACAGACGTTCAGAGTTTATTATTGTAAGTGGTGGTCCGGACACAAAATAGATTATAAAATAATAGTCGTAGTAAAGCCTATCCTTTGTTAAAATGATAGGCTTTTTTTAGGATTTAACTTACATTAGAGGTTCTATTAAATTCAAAAATCGATGAAAAAAATAATTTTAGTTTTTATAGTATTCTGCTTCACATTTGGTTTGTCTGCACAAGAAAGTATTCTGTCTTCTGGGTCAGAAAGCATGTCTTCTTCAGGGAAAGTAACCTATTCTGTTGGTCTTATACATTATAAAGAAGCTAATGGTCTTGGTGGAAGTTCTTCTGCAGGTGCTCAAATACCTTATGAGGTCTCTCAGGTTTTAAATATCGATGATTTCAGTAACTCTATTTCTAAAGTCTTTCCGAATCCAACGGAAAACTATTTAAACATACACCTGAACACTATTGAAAATCTAAAATATCAACTTATTGATTTATCAGGTAGAACAATAACTTTAGGTGAATTAAACACACTTCAATCTAAAATTGAACTGACCTCTTTAGAAACATCAATATATATTTTAAATATAATCAAAGACAACACTATTATTCAATCTTATAAAATTTCAAAAAAATAAATCATGAAAAATCTATACGCACTACTGTTTATATTTTCATTTTCTTTTATCTCTTTTGCCCAAGCACCAGAGCTAATGAGCTATCAAGCTTTAGTAAGAAATGCAGATGGTGATCTTATACAAACTACTTCTGTAGGCATTAGAATAAGTATATTACAAAACTCAGATACTGGAACTGCTGTTTATACAGAAACTCACACTGTTACAACCAACGAAAACGGATTAGTTACCTTATCTATAGGTTCTGGTACAACAACAGATGATTTCTCGTCTATTGATTGGGGAAATGGTACTTATTATATAAAATCTGAAACTGATCCAGCTGGCGGAACTAATTATACGATCGCTGGTACTAGTCAATTGTTAAGTGTGCCTTATGCTTTATATGCTAAAAATTCTGGTGACTCTAATAATAATTCTCCTAACACTCCTCAAAGTGGAAATATTGGAGCTTACTCACAAAATAGTGCCTATGCATGGGATGCAGAAACCAACACTTGGTATTCGAGATCCTTTAGTGGTGCTGGTCAATCTATTATTGAATCTAAAGGAAACATTGGTGCCGCTTCTCAAA
This sequence comes from Winogradskyella sp., assembly GCF_016744625.1. Lineage (GTDB taxonomy): Bacteria > Bacteroidota > Bacteroidia > Flavobacteriales > Flavobacteriaceae > Winogradskyella. The sequence goes on along the minus strand of NZ_JADGDZ010000011.1, from coordinate 33,468 downwards.
ATTCTGCTTACGCTTGGAATGATGAAAACAATACTTGGTATGCTCGTAGCATGAGTGGTTCTTATATCGATTTAAAAGCAGGCAATGGTAATATTGGCGCTATGTCTCAAAACTCTGCTTATGCTTGGAATAAAGAAACCAATACTTGGTACGCACGAAGCATGAGTGGAACAGGTATTAAGATTATTGTCACTTCTGATGGTAATGTTGGTGCTATTTCTCAAAACTCTGCTTATGCTTGGAATAAAGAAACCAATACTTGGTACGCTCAAAGTGTAAGCGGAACTGCTATTTCTATTATAGAATCTAATGGTAATATTGGTGTTGTCTCCCAAAACAGTGCTTACTCTTGGAACAAAGAAACCAACACTTGGTATGCTCAAAGTATTAGTGGTGCTGGTTTGGGAATTATTGGATCAACAAATGATTAAAAAATATAAAGAGGCTTTCTAAAAATATTCTTCAGATATAGTATTTAGTTTGTCGAAATAAAAACGCTCTGAAAATTCTGAGCGTTTTTTTATTCAACCTTAAACGGTTTAACACCATACTTTTCTTTAAATATTGAATCTAACTGATGTTTCATATCTATAGAAAAGGGATAGTTTTCTATATCTGGTTTAATTGTTGGTTGTGAAGTCAACAATCTACCAAACATTAAAAATAAATAAAGAATAAGAAGGATTATTCTAAATATCAAAGTAGCACCAAAATCAAAATTATTCATTTCAGTACGCTCTACTGCTCTTGCATGAGCAATAGGTTCGTAGTTAGGTATTACCTTTTTTACTTTCTTTATATTAGAACTCTTAATCCAATCCTCTATTAACATCATTGTCTTTTTATTAGGCTCTTGATTGTATTTTGCTTTTGCTTGTACAATTTCAAATGAAGGCAACGCAATTTCGATTGTTGCCAATCGCGTTGGTGCTTCATTCTCTGCTTGACTTTGCAAAGAGAAAATACGACTATCCCCTATTTCACAATCTTCATCATATTCGGCAACACAGTGTTGCATTGCTTTACCTTCGTCATAAAGCTCTATTGAGTTACAAAGTTCTATAGTTTTAAAAACTATGGTTTGTCCTCCAATAATTTCAGCTTTATACAATGGTTTTATACCAGATGATTTCCAGGATAAAACATTTTCAATTTCACGATTAATATACATTGTACGATGCCAATCATTCGTTTGATTGAGTAAGGCATTGAATGTTCTACCCTTCATAGAAAATGAATTGTTCTCACGATACTTATAAGCCAAGTAATCTACAATTTGGTCCAATTCGTTAGTTTCCAAACGTTCAATTTGAGAAAAAAACTGAACCACTGTAGTCCAAAAGACTTCTTCATTATCTCGAGTTCTAGACAAACTAGAAAACGCTATAAGCTTGGCAGCTTCTTTTGTTGCTCCACAACCTATGGCTTGAGCATAACGCAAAGCCTTAAAAACACTATAATAATCTGGAGCATTTCTAAACTCGTGCGCCATTTTACTAGTGAGCTTTATTGGCATTTGAGACAAGTCTTTAACACTAACACCTTTACCTAATTGTATATACCAAAGCATGTACAATTTTTGGCTACCATAAAAACAGTATTCTAGAAATTTAGGAGTCTCGTATTTAGCAAAACAATACTTTATCAAACTACTTATTTGTTCCTCTTTTGTTACGTTACTAGCTTCCCAACCCTCAATGTCATTATATATTCTATTACCAAAAGCACTAATATTATGTAATACTTCTACCTCAGCATAACTGCGTAAAAGAGCATAACACTTTTGGTTATACAAATGGACAAGCAAGGCTTTGAAGGTGTCTCTTTTCCATGTATATCTATATTTACTTGTCTTAGAGAAGAACTCTCTCAACATAGATTCCATAGTTCCTTTATAGCGCTGTGGCTTATTAGACTCGCTATAGATTTTATTAACCAAGGCTATATAAGCACTAGGTTTTTTATTTATATTTTGATTTTTGCATATAGGCTTCATTTTAATTTTATTTACATCTTATTAGCTATGTAAAGCCACTTAAACTTGTAATTACGATATGTAAACGTGGTTTAATAATTGTCATTTATTTGTTTTTGGCTTTAATTTTTTAAAAAATAAAAAGCTCGATTCTTTTTACAGAACCGAGCTTTATTAGCATCATAATCGCTTTGTTTTACTAAAGGATTTTCGGTTCAAATGTATGTCTGCAGATTAACTTTACTAAAAGTTGATTTGCGACTACTGCATTATGGTTTATTTCTGTTCTCATTTTTTAAATTTTAGCAATAAAAAAACCCGAGATTTTTACAACTCGGGTTTTGAATATATTTTTTTGGTAACTCTTATATCTTGGATATACACGTTGCAAAACCCGAATCTAATATTGGCTCACGTCCAATAATAAATAGATGATATGTCGAATTTTTTACTTGCATTAGTTCTAATTGTTTGTTTTAATTGGTTGCAAATATAAACTTAGACTTTTATTATTTCCAAATAAAATTTGAATTTAAAGGTCTATTTATAAAGAATCTAAATTTTAAAAGGTCCAAGTAAATGCGCAAAATACATAAATTTAAAAAACGCTTTAATCTATTGAATTCAATAGCTTAATTAACTTTTAAAGACGCAGAAATTAAGCATTAATTTACCAACTTTTAAATGGTGATTTACTCAATAGAGAATTGTAATATTTTATATCTCCTGTCACCTCTTTTCCTAGCCAATTTGGTTTTTCGTAAGTTTCTTTTTCAGAATTTAATTCCACTTCAGCCATTATTAAGCCTTCATTTTCTCCAAAAAACTCATCAACTTCAAAAGTGTGATTTCCCAATTTTACTTCGTAACGAACTTTATCAATAACACCTTTTTCGCAAAGTTTTAAAAGTGCTTCTGCTTCAGTTTTTGAAATTTCTTTTTCCCATTCAAATCGAGATAAACCATCTTCAGATGATTTACCTTTTACAGTTAAGTAGCCTTTGTCTTTTTTTAAACGTACTCTAACCGTTCGCTCTTTATGACTATTTAAAAAACCTTGTTTTATGGTATAGCTATTAAATGCTTCATTTTTAAAAGCATCTGAGGTGACTAAAAATTTACGTTCTATTTCTATCATCTATAGTTCCCATGAAAACAGGAATCACATTTATAAAGTTAAATATTCAATTCTTTTATTTGTCTTGTGTGGTATTTTCCAAATAATATCAAAGCGATAATTGCACCAATAGTTGCAAATAACATATCAGATTGCGTATCCCAAATGTAACCTTGTGTTCCTAAAAAAGAATCTCCTCCCTCGCCTGTTCCTAAAGAAACTGCCCATTCAATAAATTCATAAGTAACACTAATTGCCATAGCCATGCAAACTATTATAAAATTAAGCCAGCTATTAGAATTAACCACCTGTTTTCTAATTACTAATTCTCTTGCAATCATAGCAGGCACAAATCCTTGTGCAAAATGCCCAACTTTATCGTAATTATTTCGAGTTTGGTTGAAGACTTCTTGTATCCAATCAAATAATGGAACTTCTGCGTACGTGTAATGGCCTCCAATTATTAGAATAGCGCAATGAAAAAAGATTAGAACATATACCAAATTTGTAAACCGAAAACGTTTAAAAGTAAGCACAAGAACTATAATTCCTATAACTGCCGGAGAAACTTCTAAAATCCATGTGAAATATTCAAAAGGGTTAACAGCAGACCAAATAAGAAGCAGTATTATTAAAACAAGAAGCGAATAAATAAGTTTCATAGTTTGGTTAATCGTTGCAACCAAAGATATTATAAATTTGTGGTGTGTCAGAAGCCTTACCAATAAGAAAGATAATTCATGTAGATATGGATGCATTTTATGCATCTGTAGCGCAAATGGATAATCCCGATCTAAAAGGAAAACCAATTGCTGTTGGTGGTGGAGGTGCAAGAGGTGTTATTAGTGCAGCAAGCTACGAAGCACGTAAATTTGGCGTAAAAAGCGCCATGTCTGGTCGTCTGGCCATAAAACTTTGCCCAGAACTAATATTTGTTAAAACAGATTTTGCTCGTTATTCTGAAATTTCCAAGCAAGTAAAGTCTATATTCTACGATTATACAGATTTAGTGGAACCATTATCATTAGACGAAGCCTATTTAGATGTCACAGAGAACAAAAAAGGACTTCCTAGCGCAACTTTATTAGCCGAAGAGATAAGAACACGGATTTTTAATGAAGTTGGCTTAACAGCTTCCGCAGGCATCTCTATAAATAAGTTTATTGCTAAAGTTGCTAGTGATTATAATAAACCCAATGGACAGAAAACGGTAAACCCAGAAGATGTGCTTCAGTTTTTAGAAGATTTAGATATAAGAAAGTTTTATGGTGTTGGCAAGGTAACGGCAGAAAAAATGTATCAAAAAGGAATTTTTACAGGAAAAGATTTAAAAGCAAAAAGTCTCGAATATTTAGATGAAAACTTCGGGAAATCGGGTCGTTATTATTATCATGTAGTACGTGGTATCCATAATAGTGAAGTGAAACCAAATCGTATTCGAAAGTCATTGGCCGCAGAGCGTACGTTTAGTAAAAACCTATCCTCTGAAGTTTTTATGCTCGAAAAACTAGAACACATTGCTGAAGAAGTATCGAAGCGATTAGATAAAAGTAAAGTAGCGGGAAAAACGGTTACTTTAAAAATTAAGTATAGTGACTTCACGTTACAAACGCGGAGCAAAACATTGCCTTATTTTGTAAGTGAAAAAGCCATTATTCTTGAAACTTCTAAAGATTTATTGTATCAAGATAAATTGAATAATTCTGTGCGGTTATTAGGAATTTCTATGTCTAACTTAAATACTCAACCAAATAGATCTAAAGCTTCCGAAGCCAAGAAAAAATCTGTTAGCGTACAGTTAAAATTTGAATTTTAGTCATTTGATTGCCTTAAGTTTATAAGGCTAACAAAAACAACCAAAAATGAAATCCTTAAATTTTGTACTCGTCATTCTTTTAATATTTGTGATGACCTCTTGCAAAGAAAAAGAAGCAATTAATACAGATGCAGCAAAAACTGAAAAAATCGAAGCACCAAAAGAAAGTGTCCAACCTTTTGCAGAGCACATCTTCTCACAGTTTATAAACGTTAGGGATTTTACAATGAACTCAGAAGAGAATGAAGCTTATTTTTCTTTACAAAGTCCTGCTAGAGAACTTTCTGTAATTATGAAAATTGAAAACAAAAATGGTGAATGGCAAGAACCACAAATAAGTAATTTCTCAGGACAATACACAGACTTAGAACCTTTTCTTTCACCTGATAATTTAAAACTATATTTTGCTTCCAACAGACCAGTTTCTAAAGATAATACTAACATTAAAGATATGGATATTTGGTATGTAGAGCGAGAAACTAAAACTTCAATGTGGTCGCAACCTAAAAACATTGGAGCGCCAATTAATACTGATGGTGATGAATTTTATCCAGCAGTTGCTAGCAATAACAATCTCTATTTTACCACTATTAAAAAAGAACTAGAATCTGCTGACGATATCTTTGTTAGTAAATGGGAAAACAACACTTACTCTAAGCCAATAATTTTAGGAGAAGGTATTAATAGCAAAGGTCCAGAATATAATGCCTTTATTGCGCCAGACGAATCGTATATAATTTTTGGTGGTTGGAGACGAGCAGATGGGCTTGGTTCTGGTGATATGTATATAAGTAAAAATGTAAATGGTGAATGGACTAAAGCTGAAAACCTAGGTAAGAACATCAATTCTAAACACATGGAGTTTTGTCCTTTTGTAAATAATGGGACGCTTTATTTTACAAGTCGAAGAAGTAATGTAGAACAAAAAGAAAATGGTTTTAGTTCTGCTGATGAATTATTCACTGAAATTAATAAGTATGATAATGGATCTAGTCGGATTTATCAGATAGATTTTCTTGAATTTTAAAAAATACTCCTAGAAACTACAACTCTCAATCTCAGTAACTCGCAACGTATTCACCATACCTTTAGCTTGTATTGGCATTGCGGCCAAACTAATAAGCATGTCTCCAACGTCTAAATAGCCTTTTTTGCAAGCGATTGCGTTTACATCTTCTATAGTTTCGTCGGTACTAACAAATCTATCGTAGTAAAACGCTTTAACTCCCCAAAGTAAACTTAGTTGTGTTAATATACGTTTGTTAGACGTAAATACTAATATATGAGCAGATGGTCTCCATGCAGAAATCTGAAATGCTGTATAACCACTATTAGTTAATGTAGAAATCGCTGTGGCATTAATTTCATTTGCCATATTAGCTGCATGATAACAAATTGCTTTTGTAATATATCTTTTAGTACGAATATGTGGTGGAGATTGTGGCACTTCAATTAATGGAGAATCCTCTACACTGCGTATAATGTTAGCCATTTGACGAATTACTTGTACAGGATACTGACCAACAGAAGTTTCGCCAGACAACATTACAGCATCAGCACCATCCATAACAGAGTTTGCTACGTCATTTACTTCTGCTCTTGTTGGAGTTAAACTTGTAATCATAGTTTCCATCATCTGCGTTGCAATAATTACAGGAATTCTAGCACGCTTAGCTCTAAGCACCAACTGCTTTTGAATCAAAGGCACTTCCTCGGCAGGAATTTCTACTCCTAAATCACCACGAGCCACCATTAAACCATCACAATACGCAACAATTTTGTCTATATTCTCAACAGCTTCAGGTTTTTCTATCTTAGCAATAATTGGAATTTTATGGTCGCTATGATCATTGATTAATTTCTCTAGTTGCATTAAGTCTTCTGCATGTCTTACAAAAGACAATGCCATCCAATCTACTTTCTGTCCAATAGCAAAAATCGCATCTTCTATATCTTTTTCAGTTAATGCTGGTTGAGAAATGTTTGTGTTTGGTAGGTTAACCCCTTTCTTAGATTTTAATGGTCCACCTTGTATCACTTTCGCTTTTACTTCAGTTTTCTTATCTGTAGAAACGACTTCGAAAATTAATTTCCCATCATCTAATAAGATACGCTCACCTGGTTGTGCATCTTGTGGAAACTTATCATACGTCATATAGACGCGCTCTTTTGTGCCTTCAAAACGTTCTCCAGTAGCAAAAATAATTTCGTCACCCTCGTTAACAATGACTTCACCTTTCATCATCCCAACACGCAGTTTAGGACCTTGTAAATCTCCTAAAATAGAAGCGTTATAACCAAACTCATCGTTGAGTTCTCTAATCATTTTTATACGTTCTTCAACGTCTTTATAATCAGCATGCGAAAAGTTGATTCTAAATACATTTGCACCTTCATCTAACATGGCTTTTAAAACTTCCTTGTTGCTCGTTGCTGGTCCTAATGTGGCTACTATTTTTGTTTTCTTATTTGACATCAATTCAAAAAATTAAATGATCTTTCGACTTTATTTTTAACGGATTTACCGTATAACTTGTTATGATTTGTGGAATGGCTTGTAATCTACTTAATATTATTTTTTCATTTACATTCTGTATTTCGTCAGAAATCTTAATAAAGTAATCCACTTTGCTAAGCTCAGAAATTAAATTAAACGTTTTCAGTACTTTATCATTGGCTTCAAATAACGTACCTGAACTGTACAAACTATCTTCTTCCTTTTTACACACGTTTGAAACTAAATTCCAAGTTACATATTGCGCTTCATTATTCCATTCAAAAATACTGTACGATGATTCTAGATATTTAAAGTCTAAATCATCTGACTTGCGTTCTAAGTTTAAGTCTAAATTCTGATTGAGTAAATAAGCCAAACGATAATCTTCTAGCCTACAATGAATAGCAATGAGTTTGTAGGTGTCATCATAGAAATCATCTACCAGAAGTTTATGTAAAGCCATACAGTCATAACTTTGATTGGTAAATATAGAATAATAATAAGTTTAATTTATCAACTTTTGGTTAATCTTAACCCATAAATCTTACGAAAACGTTATAGTAGAATAGAATTGAAGAAACTTAACTAAATAAGCTTGGTAATTTGTTTTTGAAAAGCAAAAAAAGCGCGTTTAGATGCTTTTTCTTCTGCCTTTTTCTTAGAAGTAGCTCTTGCTTTAGACACTACTTTATCATTAATACTAAGCTTTACCGAGAAGTGTTTTAATTCATCATTACCTGTATCTTCATATACATTATAATCGAAAGTGTTTTTCTCTTTCTGACACCATTCTATGAGTAAGCTTTTATAACTAATGACCTTACCTTCTAAAGTTTCGATATCTACGTATGGGTTAATAACACGTTTATAAATAAACTGTTCGCAAAACTTATAACCTCTATCGAGATAAATAGCTCCAACTAAAGCTTCAAAAAGGTTACCATGAATGTTGTTACCGAAGTTAGATTTTGGGATTCTACTTTGTACTAATTCAATAAGTCCCAAATCCTTACCAAGTTCATTAAGGTGTTCTCTACTAACTACTTTAGAACGCATTTTGGTTAGATATCCTTCATCACCATGTGGTACTTGTTCAAACAAATAAGCGGCAATAACAGAACTGAGCATAGCATCTCCAACAAATTCTAAGCGTTCGTAATTCATCGCATTACCTTTCTTGTCCTTAATATTCATGGAGCGATGAGTAAATGCTTTTACATAAAGTGATTTTGATTTTGGCTTAAAGCCTAAGATGTCTTTAAGTTGTAAAAAAAAATTCCCGTCTTCTTCAGAACGGGAATTTAGTATGTTACGAATGAAGCTCATTCGGGATTTAATCTAATTTTTTGAATAATACACAAGCGTTATGACCGCCAAATCCAAAGGTATTACTCATTGCTACTTTAATATCTCGTTTCTGAGGTTTATTGAGTGTTAAATTTAACTCTGGATCTATGTTTTCGTCAACCGTTTCGTGGTTAATTGTTGGTGGTACAATACCATGCTCCATCGCCATAATAGAAGCAATTGCTTCAACGGCTCCAGCAGCACCCAACAAGTGACCTGTCATAGATTTTGTAGAATTAATATTTATGTTTTTAGCATGACTTCCAAAGACTTCAGATATAGCTTTTAATTCGGCAACATCACCTAATGGTGTTGATGTTCCGTGTGTATTAATATGATCTACATCTTCCGGCTTTAAACCAGCGTTTTCTAAACAATTTCTCATTACCGCGATAACACCAATTCCTTCAGGATGTGGCGCTGTCATATGATACGCATCAGAAGATAAACCTCCACCTACAACTTCCGCGTAGATTTTAGCTCCTCTTGCTTTAGCGTGTTCATACTCTTCTAAAACAATAGATCCTGCTCCTTCACCTAATACAAAACCATCTCGGTTTGCATCAAAAGGTCTCGATGCTGTTTTTGGATCATCGTTACGAGTACTCATCGCATGCATAGCATTAAAACCTCCCATACCAGCAATAGTAACTGCAGCTTCACTTCCTCCAGTAATTATCACATCACAATGTCCTAAACGAATTGTGTTTAAGGCATCAATCATTGAATTTGCAGAGGATGCACAAGCAGAAACTGTTGTGTAGTTGGGTCCCATGAAACCATATTTTATAGATATGTTTCCTGGTGCTATATCAGCAATCATTTTTGGAATGAAACGCGGGTTAAATCTAGGAGTTCCGTCACCTTTGGCAAAGTTTAACACTTCTTCTTGAAATGTTTCTAAACCTCCAATACCAGCTCCCCAAATAACTCCGACTCTTAATTTGTTTATTGCATCTAGATCTAGTTTTGAGTCAGCAATTGCTTCATCCGAAGCCACCATTGCATACTGCGAAAACTTGTCCATCTGACGTGCTAACTTTCTATCAATAAAGTCAGTAACTTCAAAGTTTTTTACTTCACAAGCGAATTGCGTTTTGAACTTTTCAGCATCAAAATGCGTCACAGGTGCTGCACCACTTTTTCCACTAATTAGTGCATCCCAATATTCATCTTTGGTATTGCCTATTGGTGTAAGTGCACCTAAACCGGTAACTACGACTCGCTTTAATTCCATAAAAATAGAGTTCTTATTTTGCTTCTTCTATATAAGAAATAGCTTGACCAACTGTTGCAATGTTCTCAGCTTGATCGTCTGGTATTTGAATATCAAATTCTTTTTCGAATTCCATTATTAATTCAACAGTATCTAATGAATCCGCTCCTAAATCGTTAGTGAAGCTAGCTTCAGTTACAACTTCGTTTTCATCAACGCCTAATTTATCTACGATAATCGCTTTTACTCTTGATGCAATGTCTGACATAATCTTTTAATTTTAAGTTTTAATTAGATGGCAAAAATAAAAAACTTTATTTTAATAATCACCTTTACCGATAAAATGTGCTTTTAATTTAATAAAATCGATAGAAGTATTTCCGTTTTGCCCTAATTGTTAATTATTATTCTTTTTTTTGTTTAAATAATATAACATTGATTGTCTGTAAATGAAACGTATTGTAATTTTTGCGTCCGGATCTGGAAGTAATGCTGAAAATCTAATTAAGTTTTTTCACAACAGAGAAAATGCGTCTGTTATTCAGGTACTAACTAACAATCCTCATGCCAAAGTTTTGGATCGTTGTAAAAAATTGAATGTTAGCGCCTTATCATTCAATAGAATGGCATTTTCTAAATCTAAAGATGTCCTTAATATATTGAAAGCGACACAGCCAGATATTATTGTATTGGCTGGTTTTCTTTGGAAGTTTCCAGAATTCATCTTAAAACATTTTCCTAATAAAGTAGTTAATATTCATCCTGCATTATTACCAAACTATGGTGGAAAAGGGATGTATGGCATGAATGTTCATAGAGCTGTAGTAGAGAATAAAGAAACTGAAACTGGTATCACTATTCATTATGTGAATGAAAATTATGACGAAGGTGCAATAATTTTTCAAGCAAAATGTAATGTTTTACCTACGAATTCCGCTGAGGATATCGCTGAGAAAATTCATTTGTTAGAGATGGAGCATTTCCCAAAGATTGTTGATCAATTAATAAATGAGTAAAAAGAGAAAAAAATATTACACCGTTTGGAAAGGTCACAAAACTGGTGTTTTTGAAAAATGGGACGATTGCAAGGCGCAAATAAAAGATTTTCAAGGAGCGCAATACAAATCATTTTTAACATTTGAGGCTGCTAAAAAAGCATTAAAAGGTAATTACAAAGACTACATTGGTAAATCTAAATCCTTTAAAAGTGAACTTTCGACAGCTCAACTCAAAAAAATAGGTCAACCAAATTACAACTCCATTTCTGTTGATGCTGCTTCAAGTGGAAATCCTGGTATAATGGAATATAGAGGAGTTGACACAAAAACAAAAAAGCAATTATTTATCCAAGGACCTTTTGAACAAGGCACCAACAATATTGGTGAATTTTTAGCTTTAGTACATGGCTTAGCGTTTTTAAAACAACATAAAAGTGAACGTATAATGTACACAGACTCTAGAACCGCAATGAGTTGGGTTAGAAAAAAGATTTGTAATTCTAAGTTAGAGCGTAACAAGAAAAATAAACCAGTGTATGATTTGGTAGATCGTGCTGTACAATGGTTAAAAACAAATGAATATTCTACAACTATTGTAAAATGGGAAACAAAAGCTTGGGGAGAAATTCCAGCAGATTTTGGCAGAAAATAATATCTACTCAAAGGATAATAAGCCTATTTCATAAGGAATACATTTTATATAAATTTCTTCAATAAGAACAAGTTTCGCTTCAGAAAAGGTATGAAATTTTGTTTTACTTCTGGAGCCACTATGTTAGTAAATAAAAAATTTAATTTGGTTTTTTGAAAATTTCAAATCAAAAAATTCATGTACTTTTGCACCTTAATTCAAACTTAGGTAATGAGTAAATTAGTAATTGTCGGAACTGTAGCTTTTGATGCTATTGAAACCCCTTTTGGTAAAACCGACAAAATTCTTGGTGGAGCAGCAACATATATAGGTTTGTCAGCTTCAAACTTTAATGTAGACGCTGCTGCAGTTTCTGTTGTTGGTGGTGACTTTCCGCAAGAATATTTAGATCTTTTAAAAAATAAAAACATTAATATTGAAGGTATAGAAATTGTAGAGGATGGTAAAACCTTCTTTTGGAGTGGAAAATATCATAACGACATGAATTCTCGTGATACTTTAGTTACAGAGCTAAATGTATTAGAGTATTTTAATCCAATTGTTCCAGAAAGCTATAAAGATGCAGAAGTTGTAATGCTAGGTAATTTGCATCCACTAGTACAACAAGGTGTGTTAAACCAAATGACTAAAAAACCTAAATTAGCCATTTTAGACACTATGAATTTTTGGATGGATATCGCTCTAGACGATTTACTTTCTGTAATTAAAAACGTAGACGTTATTACCATTAATGATGAAGAGGCTAGACAATTAACTAGTGAATATTCATTAGTAGTTGCTGCAAGGAAGATTCATGAAATGGGACCTAAATACGTAGTAATTAAAAAAGGAGAACATGGAGCTTTATTGTTTCATGATGATAATGTATTCTACGCTCCTGCTTTACCATTAGAAGAAGTATTTGATCCAACTGGTGCAGGAGACACTTTCGCTGGTGGCTTTGCAGGTTATTTAGCAAAGACAGGTGATTTCTCTTTTGAGAATATGAAAAAAGCTGTTATTTATGGTTCAACACTTGCGTCCTTCTGCGTGGAAAAATTTGGCACAGAACGCATGCAAAGCCTAACAGATAAAGAAATTTATAAACGCCTAGACCAATTTAAGAGTCTAACGCAATTTGACATAGAATTAACTTAAACCGACGCGCTCAAAATTGAGCGCGTTTTTTATTACACAATTAATAGCTGATAACACAACATGAGTGATGCTTTAAAACATGAGTGCGGTATTGCACTTATTAGACTTTTAAAACCATTAGAGTACTACAAAGAAAAATACGGCAGTGCATTTTATGGTGTCAACAAAATGTATTTAATGATGGAAAAACAGCACAACCGTGGACAAGACGGAGCTGGTTTTGCAAGTATTAAATTAAATACCCAACCTGGAGAACGTTATATAAGCCGTGTGCGTTCTATTGCTCAACAACCTATTCAGGATATTTTTGCTCAAATTAATGAACGTATTAATGACGAGCTAACTAAAAATCCTCAATATCAAGAAGACGTTGACCTACAGAAAAAAAACATTCCTTATATAGGTGAGTTGTTTTTAGGTCATGTACGTTATGGTACATTTGGAAAAAATAGTGTAGAAAGTGTTCACCCTTTTTTAAGACAGAATAACTGGCAACATAGAAATCTTATTGTTGCAGGTAACTTTAACATGACTAATGTTAATGAACTCTTCGATAACCTTATTGAAATTGGCCAACATCCAAAAGAAAAAGCAGATACCATTACTGTAATGGAAAAGATTGGTCATTTTTTAGATGATGCTGTTGCTAAAATATATAAAGATCTTAAAAAAGAAGGTTATAATAAGAGTGAATGCTCTCCTCTTATCGCTGACCGTTTAAACGTTGCTAAGATTTTAAAGAGAGCTGCCAAAAACTGGGATGGTGGTTATGCAATGGCTGGCTTATTAGGACATGGAGATTCTTTTGTTTTAAGAGATCCTGCAGGTATTAGGCCTACATATTACTATAAAGATGATGAAGTTGTTGTTGTTGCTTCCGAGCGTCCAGTAATACAAACAGTTTTTAACGTGCCTTTTGATGCTGTTAAGGAACTAGATCCTGGTCATGCTATTATCACAAAAAAATCTGGTGAAACAAAAATCAAGAAAATACTTCAACCTTTAGAAAGAAAGGCGTGTTCTTTTGAGCGTATTTACTTTTCTCGTGGTAGTGATGCCGAAATCTATGAAGAACGAAAAGAATTAGGTCGTTTATTAATGCCTAGAGTACTTGAAGCTATTGATAATGACACAGAAAATACCGTATTTTCATTTATACCCAATACAGCTGAAACTTCATTTTTTGGTATGATTGATACTGTTGAAGAACACCTCAATAAAAAGAAAACAAAATCAATTTTAGATGGTAATGGCAAACTTTCTGCAGCAAAAGTGACAGAAATTTTATCTGAACGTCCACGTATTGAAAAAATAGCTATTAAAGATGTAAAGCTAAGGACCTTTATCACAGAAGACAGTAGTAGAGATGATTTAGTAGCTCATGTTTACGATGTCACTTATGGTGTTATTAAACCAACGGACAACTTAGTTATTATTGATGATAGTATTGTAAGAGGCACAACGCTTAAGAAGAGTATCATTAAAATGATGGACAGATTAGATCCAAAGAAAATAGTTGTGGTGTCTTCTGCTCCACAGATTCGTTATCCCGATTGTTATGGTATTGATATGGCGAACTTAGAAAGTTTGGTGGCTTTTAGAGCTGCATTAGCTTTATTAAAAGATAATAATTTATATCATATAGTTGAAGATGTCTATAATAAATGTTTAACTCAGATTAACCTTAAGGATAAAAAGGTTGTTAACTATGTAAAAGACATCTATGAGAACTTTACAGATGAACAGATTTCGGATAAGATTTCAGAATTATTAAGTGATGAAGATGTTAATGCAGAAGTGAAAATAATATTTCAACCGGTTGAGAATTTACACAAAGCATGTCCTAAAAATTTAGGTGATTGGTACTTTACTGGTAACTACCCAACAGCTGGAGGTAATAGAGTTGTCAACAGAGCTTTCATTAATTTTTACGAAGGAAATAAGAAGCGCGCCTACTAAACAACATTACAAAATAGCATTTAATCCGATAAAATATGTATTTTATCGAAGAATATTGCATTTCATCCAATATATGCATTTGCTTTAACAAATTACATCTACATTGGTATCACCATAACATAAGTAGGTTAAGTTCATGGTAGATTTGGGGCAAAAAAAGGTGAACAATGTTCACCTTTTTTTATACCCTTTATTAAAGTAACACTTTAAGTCATAACTTCAATTCGAACCTTACATTTAAACTTATTACGTCAGAAACATAACACTTTCCACGCTTAGACTAATTTATAGGTCGTTTGTCCAAAAAATTGAATGGTTAAAATAATGTACACCTATATTTGACTCACCATAACATAAGTAGGTTAAGTTTATGGTAGATTTGGGGCAAAAAGCATGAACATCTGTTCATGCTTTTTCATTTTCAATTCTCAAATAATTGAGAGTTTTTATTAATAAAATCAGAATGTTAAACATAAAAAATCCAAGTCATTAAAGACTTGGATTTTTCTTTATAGTGTGTTTTGTGAATATCTATTTTGCTTCAGCATAACGACGTTCAACTTCATTCCAGTTAATTACATTAAAAAATGCGCTAATATAATCTGGTCTTCTGTTTTGGTAATTTAAATAGTAAGCATGTTCCCAAACATCTAATCCTAATATAGGTGTTCCTCCACAAGTAACTCCTGGCATTAATGGATTGTCTTGGTTTGGTGTAGAGCAAACTTCAACTTTTCCTCCTTTATGCACACATAACCATGCCCAACCAGAACCAAATTGTGTTGCTGCTGCTTTACTAAATGCTTCAATAAATGCATCTTTAGAACCGAATTCTACTTCAATAGCATCTTTTAAGTCTCCAGATAGGTAACCTCTGTCTTCAGGATTCATTACCTCCCAAAATAAAGAGTGATTGTAAAACCCTCCTCCATTATTTCTTACTCCACCATTACTCATATCTAAATTTGTAAGGATATCTTCAATAGACTTACCTTCTAAATCTGTGCCTTCTATTGCTGCATTAAGTTTTGTTGTATATCCATTATGGTGTTTAGAATGATGAATCTCCATTGTGCGAGTATCTATATTTGGTTCTAAAGCATCATAAGCGTATTTTAATTTTGGTAATTCAAAAGCCATAGTCTAAAGTTTTTATGTTAATGTTTCGATTTTAACAAATTTACAATATTGAAAACAAGAAAGTCTAAATTAATTATTAAGATTCCCTATTTTGGTATAAAATTTTTCTTTTGCAAAATTCAGCTTTTAAAATCTACAATGCATCTGCTGGTAGCGGAAAAACATTTACGTTAGCAAAATCGTATCTAAAAATCTTGATACAATCTAAAAGCTATGATCAGTTTAAATCTATTTTGGCCATCACTTTCACTAATAAAGCGGTTGGCGAAATGAAGGAGCGTATTATCGATATGCTTAAAGTTTTTTCTTCTGAAGAAGCGAAGACGAATCCACATCCTATGTTCATAGCTATTTGTGAAGAGCTATCAATCTTACCAAACGATCTTCATAATAAGTCTAAACAGGTTTTAAAACACATTATTCATAATTATGGAGCCTTTGATATTTCTACTATAGACGGATTTACACATCGCGTTATTAGAACTTTTGCACACGACTTAAACTTACCTGTAAATTTTGAAGTAGAATTAGACCAAGAACGCCTTCTAAATGAAGCTGTAGATAGTCTCATTGCCAAAGCAGGAAATGATAAAGCACTCACTAACGTATTAATAGACTTTGCTATAGAAAAAGCGGATGACGATAAAAGTTGGGATATAAGTTATGACTTTAATAAAATTTCGAAACTATTAGTGAATGAAAATGATTTCATTGCAATCACAACCTTACAAGATAAAACGTTTAATGATTTTAAAACATTAAAAGAGCATTTAGCAAAGCAAATTTTACAACTCGAAAATGAGATTGTAATAACAGCTGAAACAATTCTAACTTTAATAGAGGAAAGCGGATTACAATATGATGATTTTAATAGAAGTTCGCTTCCAAAACATTTTGAAAATTTAAAGATTAAAAAAATCGATATAAAATTTGATGCTGCTTGGCAAAATGACTTGGTTGAAGGCAACAACTTATATCCAAAACGTGTTAGTGAAACCATTGCTTCAACCATTGAAAGTATTCAATCTAATTTATCTGAAGCTTTTATTAAAACAAAAACTTTCATTTTTGAATTGAAACTAAAAAAAGGGGTTTACAAAAACATCACACCGCTTTCAGTTTTAAATGCCATACAAAAGGAACTCTACACTTTAAAAGATGAGCAGAATAAAATGCTTATTTCAGAATTCAATAAAATTATAAGTAAAGACATTAAAGACCAACCTACTCCTTTTATTTATGAACGTTTAGGTGAAAAGTTTAAGCATTACTTCATTGATGAGTTTCAAGATACTTCTAAGATGCAATGGGAGAACTTAATTCCTTTATTAGAAAACGCACTTTCTGCCTCCAACGGTTCTGCGATGTTGGTTGGTGACGCTAAACAAGCAATATATAGATGGCGTGGTGGTGAAGCGGAACAGTTTATTAACCTTTATAATAAAGTAGAAAATCCATTTCAGGTTGAAGCAGAGATTTTAACATTAGACACCAATTACAGAAGTGCTAAAGAAATTGTCAATTTTAATAATTCTTTTTTCGAATATTTAGGAGACAACAATTTTAGCAATAGTGATTATGCAGACTTATTTAAAAATGCAAAGCAGAATGCCTTTAATGAAGAAGATGGTTATGTAAATCTCAATTTTTTGGATATTAAAAAAGAGGATGATGCTAATGAATTATACGCTTCACAGGTTTTAGAAACTATAAATCAATCTCAAGCTAATGGTTTTTCTTTAAACGATATCTGTATTTTAGTACGAAAACGAAAAGATGGTGTTACCATTGCAAATTGCCTTAGCAAAAATGGGATTAAAATCACATCTTCAGAAACCCTTCTTTTAAAGAACTCGAATAAAGTTAGTTTAATTAATACATTTTTAAAGTTGCTATTGCAACCTAATAATGATAGTCTTAAGGTTGACATGTTATCTTATTTAGCAAAACAACATCATATTGATGATAAGCATCTATTTTTTGTAACATATCTTAAGGCTAGTCTTGATGATATGTTTGATAGTTTAAAGGAATTAGAAATTTACATTAATAAAAACGAACTTCTACAACTACCACTTTATGAACTTGTTGAGCATATCGTTAGAGTATTTAAGCTTAATGAAAACTCAGATGCCTACCTTCAATTTTATTTAGATATTGTATTAGAATTCACTCAAAAACAAAATTCAGATCTAACAACTTTTATCAGTTATTTTGAAAAGAAACAAGATAACTTAAGCGTTGTCACACCTGAAAACATGAATGCCGTTAAAATTATGACTATTCATAAATCTAAAGGCTTAGAATTTCCAATAGTTATATTTCCGTTTGCAGATCTAAATATTTATAGAGAATTAGAGCCAAAAGTTTGGTTTCCTGTTAATGACAGTGAGTATTCAAGTTTTGAAACCTTACTTCTTAATTATAATAAAGATGTCGAATACTTTGGTGATATAGGAAACTCAATTTATAATACACATCAATCACAATTAGAACTCGATAATATTAATCTATTATATGTGGCATTAACTAGAGCTGTTGACCAATTATTTGTTATTTCCAAGAAAGACCTTAGCTCTAAAGGCATTGTCAATAAAAATACTTATGCTGGTATGCTTATTTCTTATTTGCAGAATATCAGTAAATGGTCCGATAATCAATTGAGTTATAATTTTGGTGAGCTAACTCAAAATAAAAAAGCTGACAAAAAAGAGGAAACTCCTAATCCTCTCAAATTTATTTCTACGCCAAAGGAAGATCACAACTTAAGCATCATCACAAAAGCGGGATTGTTATGGGATACAACACAAGAGCAAGCCATTGAGCGCGGTAATTTAGTTCACTTAGTGTTGTCTAAGATTAAAACTAAACAAGATATTGACTTTTCTTTTAGTGATTTGCTGGTTTCGGGTGACATTACAAAAGAAAATTATGAAGCTTTAAAATCGTTAGTTTTAAGTGTAATTGAACACTCAAAACTGAAACTCTATTTTCAAGATGATTTCAAAATTTATAATGAGCGAGATATTATCACAAAATCCGGTCAGCTTTTAAGGCCAGATCGTTTAAATATAAACTTTAAAAACGAAGTCACTATTATAGATTATAAAACAGGAGACAAAAAAACGTATCACAATTCGCAACTTAATGATTATGAGTCTGTTTTAAATCGAATGAAGTTAAAAGTTACTCACAAAATACTTGTTTATATAAATGACACTATTGATGTCATTGAAGTCTGATGTATTGATAGTATCTTTGTTGAAAATTAACATCATAATCTATGTACGGAGATATAAAGTCGCACTTACAAAACGAAATTGAATCTATTAAAGATGCTGGTCTTTTTAAAGAAGAGCGCATTATCACTTCACCTCAAGGTGCAGAAATAACACTTAACACTGGGCAAAGAGTTTTGAACTTTTGTGCTAACAATTATTTAGGCTTATCATCTCATCCAGATGTTATACAAGCTGCTAAAGATACAATGGACACACATGGTTTTGGAATGTCCTCAGTAAGATTTATCTGTGGCACGCAAGATATACATAAAGAACTCGAGCAAAAGATAGCGGATTTCTATGGAACTGAAGACACCATATTATATGCAGCAGCATTTGATGCTAATGGAGGTGTCTTTGAACCCTTATTAACTAAAGATGACGCAATTATATCAGATTCTTTAAATCATGCTTCTATTATAGATGGTGTGCGACTATGTAAAGCTGCCAGATATCGCTACCAAAACAATGATATGACAGACTTAGAAAAACAGCTAATTGCTGCTAATGAAAATGGTGCGCGATTTAAAATTATTGTGACTGATGGTGTGTTTTCAATGGATGGTTTAGTTGCTCCATTAGATAAAATCTGTGATTTAGCAGATAAATACGATGCCATGGTTATGATAGACGAATGCCATGCTACTGGATTTATAGGAGAAACTGGTATTGGTACACTCGAAGAAAAAGGTGTTTTAGGAAGAATAGATATTATTACAGGCACATTAGGTAAAGCTATGGGAGGCGCTATGGGAGGTTATACTACAGCCAAGAAAGAAATCATAGAAATTTTACGCCAACGCTCTAGGCCTTACTTATTTTCAAATTCTTTAGCACCAGCGATCGTTGGAGCTTCTATTAAAGTTTTTGATATGCTCAAAAACGATACATCCTTAAGAGATAAAGTCGATTGGAATACAACGTATTTTAAAAAAGGTATGAAAGAAGCTGGCTTTGATATTGTTGATGGGGATTCGGCTATTGTACCAGTTATGCTCTACGATGCTAAGCTATCTCAAACTATGGCAAATATGCTATTAGAAGAGGGTGTTTATGTCATTGGTTTCTTTTATCCAGTAGTGCCAAAAGATAAAGCTAGAATTAGAGTACAGCTATCAGCCGCACACGATAAAGACCAATTATATAAGGCAATATCTGCTTTTGTTAAAGTTGGCAAAAGACTTGAAATTATTTAAAATGATTACAAACTCGCTATTTTAGGGCGATATATCAATATTTTTATATATTTGTCTTTGTTAATAACATTTAACAACTTACTTTTGCCAACAAATTAACACTTAAAAAAATTAAAATTAATTAGAATATGAAAAATCTTAGCAGATTATTTTTTGTAGCAGTGCTTCTTGTAAGTTTTAGCACTTCAAATGCTCAAGACCAAAACAATCCATGGGCTGTTGCTTTTGGCGTGAATGCTGTTGACTTTTACCCTGTAGGAGAAGATGCACCTCGAGGAGATTATTTTGACGAATACTTTAACGCAGAAGATCACTGGAATATCCTACCATCTCTGTCTACAGTTTCTGTTTCAAGATATTTGAGTGATGGTTTTACTTTTACTGCTACTGGATCTATAAACAGAATTAGCAAAGTTGGAACAAATGTTGACCCAGTTACTGGTATACAAACAGGTACAGCAGAAGTTGATGACTTATCGTACTTTGGTATTGATGGTAGAGTTTCATATAGCTTTATGGATATAGTAAAATCAAAAACTATTGACCCTTACTTAGGTGTTGGTGGTGGTTACACATGGGTGGATCAAATCGGTGCAGGTACTTTAAACGGAACTTTAGGATTAAATTACTGGGTGTCTGAAAAAGTTGGAATTAACGTTAATTCTACATACAAGCATTCATTTGAAGATTATTTACCTAAGCATTTCCAACATTCAGTTGGTGTTACTTTTAAATTTGGTGGTACTGATACTGATGGTGATGGTATCTACGATAAAGATGATGCTTGTCCAGAAGAAGCTGGCTTAGAAATTTTTAATGGTTGCCCAGATTCTGATAATGATGGTATCCAAGATTCTAAAGACGATTGTCCTAATACTGCAGGTTTAGCTGAATTTAATGGTTGTCCTGATGGTGATGGTGATGGTGTAATGGATAAAGATGATAAGTGTACAACTGTTGCTGGTTTAAAAGCATTAATGGGTTGTCCAGATGCTGATGGTGACGGTGTTGCTGACGGTTCTGATAACTGTCCTAACGAAGCTGGTCCTGCTGCTAATAACGGTTGTCCTTGGCCAGATACTGATGGTGATGGCATCTTAGATAAAGATGATAAATGTCCAACTGAAGTTGGTACAGCTGCAAACAATGGATGTCCAGAAGTTAAGCCAACAGAGGCTGTTGTAAATACTTTAAATACTTACGCAAGATCTATCTTATTTGATACTGGTAAAGCTTCTTTCAAGAAAGAAACTGATCAAGTATTACAAGCTATGGTTGCAATCTTTAAAGAATACCCAAAAGCAGATTTCGCAATTGAAGGTCATACTGATAGTGTAGGTTCTAAATCTACTAACCAAGCTTTATCTGATAGAAGAGCTAATGCAGTTAGAGATTACTTAATCGCTAACGGAATTAGCGCTGATAGATTAACTGCTGCTGGTTATGGTGAAGCTAATCCTATTGCTAACAACAAAACTAGAGCTGGTAGAAAAGAAAACAGACGTGTTGAAGTAAAGTTGAAAAACTAATAACACAGTTTTAAAATATATTAAAAAAACGCTCCGAAATTCGGAGCGTTTTTTATTTTTATAAAATGGTAAGTTTTATAAAAACTGTATTAATCGACCTCAAAAAAAAAGGTTTAAACCTTGAAGATCTCTTATTTATACTTCCAAGTAAGCGTGCTGGTGTATTTCTTAAGCATCAACTTGCTACTTTATTAGAACAGCCTATATTCTCACCTCAAATTTTTAGTATTGAAGAGTTTGTTGAAGAGTTATCTGGGATACAGAGTGTGCCAAATACAGAGCTTCTTTTTAGACTATATGAAACATATAAGAACCTTACTAAATCCTCTGACCAGGAATCTTTTGACTCTTTTTCTAGATGGGCACAAATCTTATTACAAGACTTTAATGAGATAGATCGTTATCTTATACCACAAGAACAGATATTTGATTACTTAAACGCTATAAAAGAGCTGAATCATTGGTCTCTTGAAGCTGAGCAGACTGATCTAATAAAGAACCACCTCAAATTTTGGAAACGACTTAAAGAATACTACTTAGTGTTCACTGAGAATCTACTTCAATCAAAACAAGGCTATCAAGGTTTAATCTACAGAGAAGCATCAGAAAACCTCGAGATTTATATAGAAAACAACAGTGATAAGAAACATGTTTTTCTTGGTTTCAATGCTCTTAATGAATCCGAATCACATATTATACAAGGTTTACTCCAAAATGATATAGCAAACATATATTGGGATATTGATGAGACATTTATCGAAGATACTATCCATGATGCTGGCCTATTTACAAGAGCACATAAAAAAAATTGGAATTACTTTAAAAAGCAACCTTTTAATTGGGTGACTTCTTATTACACTGAGCAAAAGAGCATCCAAATTACTGGAATTCCTAAACTCATAGGGCAAGCCAAATATATTGGTCAATTACTTGAAGACATCAATCAAAACAATAAGAATTTATCAAGTGTTGCTGTAGTTTTAGGAGAAGAAAATCTATTAATGCCTGTTCTTAATTCTATACCAAGAGCCATTACTAAACTCAATGTTACCATGGGTTTATCTCTGAGTTACGTGCCATTAGCTTCATTTTTTGAACACCTGTTTTTAATACACAAAAACAACACGACATGCTTTTACTATAAGGATATTATAAGTGTCCTAACTCACCCTTCTCTATATCCTTTATTTGAAATCAAATCGAGTAATACATCTAGTACTTTAGTAGAATACATTCAAAAAAACAACCTGGTCTATATTACAGCTGAAGAACTCAGAAAGCATACAACTTCGCATACAGAACTTATTGATTTATTATTTAAACCCTGGGAAAATAAATCCGAAACAGCCCTAATTAATTGCTCTAATCTTATCTTTAAAATGAAGACAAATTTTGAAAATAATAAACAAAGCAATCGCCTAGAATTAGAATATTTATATCGTTTCAACACCTTATTTAACCAACTTTCGGAACTAAACAGTAGTTACCAACACATTGATTCAATAACCACATTACATTCTATATATAAAGAGTTATTAAGTTTAGAAACCTTAGACTTTAAAGGTGAACCTCTAGAGGGTTTGCAGATTATGGGAATGTTAGAGTCTCGTGTATTAGATTTTGAAACTGTAATTATAAGTTCGGTTAATGAGGGTATTCTTCCTTCAGGAAAGACTAACAACTCCTTTATTCCTTTCGATGTAAAAGTCGAAAACAATTTACCAACCTATAAAGAAAAAGATGCTGTTTACACCTATCACTTTTACAGGCTTCTACAACGAGCAAAAAACGTATATATTCTATATAATACTGAGATAGATGCAGTAAAAGGCGGTGAAAAAAGTAGATTTATTACACAATTAGAAATTGAAGGAATCCACAAGGTCAAGCACACAATTGTCTCACCAGAAGTGCCTATAATCGAAAAGCAATTAAAGCAAATTTCTAAAACGTCTTTGGTTATTGAAAAACTAAAAGCATTATCACTTAAAGGGTTTTCTCCATCATCATTAACCAATTATATAAGAAACCCTATGGATTTTTATTATGAAAAAATCCTTGGGATTAAGCAGTTTGAAGATGTTGAGGAAAACATAGCCGCAAACACTTTAGGTTCTGTTATTCATAATACACTTGAGGATTTTTACAAACCTTTAGAAGGTGATTTTTTAACTCTAGATCACCTCAAAACATTTAAAACTCTAATTAGTAAAACAGTTACAAAGCATTTCAAAGACCTTTATAAAGATGGAGATTTTACAAAAGGTAAAAACCTAATCATTTTTGAAATTGCACAACGTTATATTTTAAATTTTATCAATTCTGAAATTGAAAATATAAAGGCTGGTAATCAAATAAAAATTCTAGCCATTGAAGCGGATGAAAAAATAGAGATTACGATTGAGGATTTAGATTTTACAATTAGACTTGGTGGAAAAGTGGATAGAATTGATGAGTTTAATGGTGTAACACGAGTTGTGGATTATAAATCTGGTAAGGTTGAACAAAATAAGGTTGAAATTGTAGATTGGGAAGATTTAACTACAGATTATGACAAATACAGTAAATCATTTCAGGTATTATGCTATGCTTATATGATGAACAAAAAAAACCTCATAGCACTACCCATTGAAGCTGGTATAATTTCCTTTAAAAACCTCAATTCAGGATTTTTAAAATTCGGAAAAAAAGCATCAACACATAGCAGAACTAAAGATCAACTGATTACCCAAGAAACACTTAACAATTTCGAGATTGAATTAAAAAAGCTAATATTAGAAATTTGTAATCCGAATTATGATTTCATTGAAAAAGAACTCGACCAATGACAATAGAAAATAACATCATATTAAATAGAACAGATAAAAAATCAATTCTAATAGATACATTTTATTCTAAAGAAAAGACCAATCAGCCTATTGTTATTTTCTGTCATGGTTACAAAGGTTTTAAAGATTGGGGAGCTTGGAATATTATGGCAGAATCAATAGCCAAAGGAACTATTTGCTTTATTAAATTCAATTTTTCTCATAATGGAGGCACAATGAAAAACCCTATTGATTTTCCAGATTTAGAAACTTTTGGGAATAACAACTACACAAAAGAGTTAGATGATTTACATGATGTTATAAACTGGATTGAAAAACATTTTGAGAACAATTCACATGTAAACACAAATCAAATCTGTTTAATTGGCCATAGTCGTGGAGGAGGCATAGCAATATTAAAAGCTTCAGAAGACAATAGAGTTAAAAAACTCATCACTTTAGCAAGCGTTAGCGATTTTGGAAGACGAACAGCAACCGTTGGCGATTTAAAAGAATGGAAAGAAGAAGGCGTAAAATATGTTTTAAACGGTAGAACAAAACAACAAATGCCACATTTCTATCAGTTCTATGAAGATTTTAAAGCTAATGAAGAACGACTCCATATTAAATCTTCTACAAAACGACTACAGATTCCTATGCTTATTATTCATGGTGATAACGACACGTCAGTTTCAATAAATGAAGCCAATGAATTACATGAATGGAATCTAAATAGTCAACTTAAAATCATTGAAGGTGCAGACCATGTGTTTAATTCTAGACACCCATGGAATTCCGATAATTTATCTCCTGAGTTAGAAAAAGCTAGTAATTTTATTAAAGGTTTTATTTCAAAATAAAAAAGTAAGCATAACGGATTCGAATCTATGACTTCTACGCTATCAGCGTAAAACTCAAGCCAACTGAACTAATTTTATTTTTAAGCTTACTTAAGACCGCTCAATACTAAAACAGGTAGTTTATTGCTGTGAAAGTCTTTCTTTAAAATGACATTATCCTCCCAAAGTTTAGAGAAAAATCCACGCTTACGCCTTACAACACATAACAAATCTGGGTAATTAGATTTATAATGCTCTAATACAGCTTGGAATGTTGTCGGTCTCTCGGCAATCGTAGTATTTGTTACCATTGTCTTTAACTCATCATTAAGCTCAAAATCTTTTTCATTATGATGTGCTGTTTTAACTAAAAGCATATTTACAATGGCTTTATATTGGTTCTTAACTACCGACAAAGGGTATAGAGCGTCTTCTTTCCTTACAATTGCAGATTTTAATGCCAATAAAATCTTAACAATTGGTCTGTATACATAGCCCTCGGGTACAATTAAAGCTGGGATCTGAGTTCGTTTTACAATTTTTCCTGAAGTTTTACCTAAATATACTTCATCCTTAATAGAATTAGTACGAGGTTCTAAAATGATTAAATCTACATCTAAAGCATCACAAACTTTTTCTAAAGTATCTACTAGTTTTCCTTTAAAAGTTCTAGTATAAACCTCAACGTCTTTTGTGTCTATTGAAGCTATATGACTATCTAAAAAGTCCTTAGATTCTCTCTCTATAATATGATCTACGCTTATCATGGTTCCTGCTTTGGTATAAACATTATATATTTGAACCACATATAATTTAGCGCCAAATGCTTTTGCAAAATCTACAGCATATTGTAAATGCGATTGCGCGTTTTTTGAGGACCCAACAGGAACTAGTATCGTTTTCATTGCATTAAAATTTGAAACAAAAGTACACATTATAAATGATTCGTAAAGCTCAAATAGTAGATATTGAACCTATAATAACAATGGCAAAAGATTGTGCTAAAGTCATGATTGCCAATGGTATTTATCAATGGAATGAACACTACCCAAATCCTTCTGCATTTGAAAATGATATAGAACGCGAAGAACTTTATGCCTTAGAAATTGATGGACAAGTAAAAGGCACTATCGTTATTTCTACATTTATGGATGAAGAATATATGCCTATTAAATGGCTCACTAAAAACGGCAACAATATTTATATTCATCGTTTAGCAATTCACCCAGAACTACAAGGAAAGGGCTATGCCCAACGATTAATGAACTTTGCTGAGCAGTTTGCTATTGAAAACAACTATAGCTCTATTCGTTTAGACACCTTCTCACAGAACAAAAGAAATCAAAAATTTTACGAACTTCGCGGCTATAAAAGATTAGGTGATATTTATTTTCCAAAACAAAGCGAATACCCTTTTCATTGTTATGAATTAGTCCTTTGAGCACGTCAATCACATTAAAACAAATTAATAAACTCGCTATACCAGCATTAATTTCTGGTGTGTCCGAGCCTATTTTGTCCTTAACGGATTCTGCAATCATTGGTAATATGAATTTTAATGCTACAGAGTCTTTGGCTGCTGTAGGTATTGTTGGCACGTTCCTTTCTATGCTTATTTGGGTTTTAGGGCAAACACGCAGTTCTATTTCATCTATTGTGTCTCAATATGTAGGTGCAGATAACCTCAACGCCATCAAAAATCTACCTGCACAGACCATCTTTTTAATTACATCTTTAAGTATCTTAATTATTGCAGTAACCTATCCATTTGCTTCGCAAATTTTTAGGTTTTATAATGCCTCAGATACCATTCTAAATTATAGTGTAGATTACTATCAAATCAGAGTGTTTGGTTTTCCTTTCACATTATTTACAATTGCTGTTTTCGGCACGTTTAGAGGACTCCAAAACACGTACTACCCAATGTTAATTGCCATTGCTGGAGCCGTAGCTAATATTATTCTAGATATTATTTTTGTTTATGGTGTGGAAGGTTTAATTCCCGCAATGCATATTAATGGAGCTGCTTATGCTAGTGTTATTGCTCAAGTTATAATGGCTGGTCTTTCGGCTTATTACTTATTGAAGAAAACAGATATTCCGTTATTAGTTAGATTTCCTTTTAATCCAGAAATAAAGCGCTTTGCATTAATGATCCTCAATTTATTCATTAGAACCATAGCTTTAAATGTAGCTTTATATTTCGGAACAAGCTTTGCTACTAAATATGGAACAAGCTATATCGCAGCATATACCATAGCAATTAATCTTTGGTTTTTGGGCGCTTTTTTAATTGACGGTTATGCAAGTGCTGGTAATATTTTGTCTGGTAAACTTTTAGGCGCAAAAGATTATAGAAATCTTATTGCTTTGAGTGATAGACTTATTAAGTATGGCATTATCGCAGGTCTAGTCATAGGTGTAATTGGCGCTATATTTTATTACCCATTAGGTAACCTATTTAGTAATGATGAAGCCGTTTTAAAAGAATTCTATAAGGTCTTCTGGATTGTGTTAGTCATGCAGCCTTTATGTGCCTTGGCGTTTATATTTGATGGTGTCTTTAAAGGTCTGGGGAGAATGAAGTATCTAAGGAATGTGTTATTGTTTTCTACACTTTTAGTATTTATTCCTGTTGTTTTTTGGACTGATGCTTTAGACTATAAACTTTATGGTGTTTTTATAGCTTTTACGCTTTGGATAATTGCTCGTGGCTTGCCATTAATCATAAAATTTAGAAAAACATTTAAACCGCTTACTCAAAACCCTTAAATTTGATCAATAAATCGATATTTAATTATAAAGCTAACTCAAAACTGATTACAATCTGTAAATGAATCTAATCATAACACTGTTACAAGAAGTCAATATTGACGAAAAGCTAAAGGAAGCACCAGACAATAGTTATAGTATTGGTGTTTTTATTGGTACTATTTTACCTTTTGTTATCTTAGTGATTATAGCCTATGCTATTTACAGATATAATAAGAATAGATTTAAAGACAAATAGAATGGATTTTCTTAATTTTTTAGGTGGTAATAGATTGTTCCTCATCCTTGGTATCGTGCTGGTCGTTGTGTACTTTTATAACCGAAATAAAAGACGTTAATGAGCAACATACGTATTACAAAACAATTTTCTTTTGAAACTGGTCATGCGCTATATGGCTACGATGGCAAATGTAAAAATGTACATGGACATAGTTATCGTTTAGATGTTACTGTCATTGGCACACCAATTTCTGATAATACTAACGTAAAATTTGGGATGGTGATTGATTTTAGCGATTTAAAAAAAATCGTAAAAGAAGATATTGTCAATGTATTCGACCATGCGACTGTATTTAATAAAAACACACCTCATGTAGAATTGGCTAAAGAATTGGAGGATAGAGGCCATAATGTATTGTTGGTGAATTATCAACCCACAAGCGAAATGATGGTCATCGACTTTGCTGAAAAAATAAAACGACGCCTACCAGAAAACATAAAATTGCATTCCTTAAAACTTCAAGAAACGGCAACAAGCTTCGCTGAGTGGTTCGCTTCAGATAATGACTAAAACTAATCACATAACAATTTCTGAAGGAAAAAAAATCTACTTCGCATCGGACAATCACTTAGGTGCACCTACTCGTGAAGATTCTTTACCTCGCGAAAAGAAATTTGTGGCTTGGTTAGATGACATAAAACAAGATGCTGCAGCAATTTTTCTAATTGGCGATTTGTTCGATTTTTGGTTTGAATATAAAACTGTGGTTCCAAAAGGATTTACTAGAACACTAGGTAAGTTGGCTGAAATAAGTGATTCTGGTATTCCTATTCATTATTTTGTTGGTAATCACGATTTATGGATGAATGGGTATTTTGAAGAAGAACTCGGTATTGCTGTATATCATAAACCTAAAGAATTTACATTCAACTCTACGACTATATTTATTGGTCATGGTGATGGTTTAGGTCCAGGAGACAAAGGCTACAAGCGCATGAAAAAAGTATTTACCAATCCTTTTTTTAAGTGGCTTTTTAAATGGGTACATCCAGATATTGGTGTAAAGATTGCACAATACTTGTCCGTTAAAAACAAATTGATTTCTGGTGACGACGACGCTAAGTTTTTAGGAGAAGATAACGAGTGGTTGGCCGTTTATAGCAAGCGTAAATTAGAAGAGAAACATCGTGATTATTTTGTGTTTGGTCACAGGCATTTACCTTTAGAAATTCAACTTAATGAATCTTCAAAATACATCAATTTAGGTGATTGGATTCAGTATTATACCTACGGTGTTTATGATGGAGAAAGTTTTGAGTTGAAAAAATTTCAAAAGGACTAAACGCTTTGGTTTAATATTAAACCATTGCATATATTCTTAGTCTTACATAAAATCAACTTTATGAAATTCCACCCATTTAGCTTCGCGTTAATAGCTTTTGCATTGTTTTTTTCTTGTAATAATACTGATGATCCTAACGACCCTCAAGATAATCCTGAAAGTAACAAACCAAACATATTACTTGTAATCGCTGACGATATGGGATTAGATGCAGCACCAGGCTATAGCATTGGCAATTTAAAACCCAATATGCCAACATTACAAAGCATGATGACTTCAGGTATTAAGTTCAATAATTTGTGGTCTAATCCAACATGCACTCCAACTCGAGGTACAATAATTACTGGTAAATACGGGTTTAGGACGAATGTTACACAGGTAGGTGATGTCATGTCAACTTCAGAAGTATCATTACAAACGCATTTAGATAATACAAATTCTGGTTATAACCATGCTGTTATAGGCAAGTGGCACTTGGCGAACAATGATGCTAATCATCCTACAAATATGGGTGTTGATTATTACGCAGGTAATTTAGGTGGTGGAATACCATCTTATACCAATTGGAATTTAACTGAAAATGCACAAACAAATACATCTACAGAATATGCGACAACAAAATATACTAATTTAGCCATTGATTGGATTGATGAACAAACGCAACCTTGGTTTTTGTGGGTAGCTTATAATGCTGCACATACACCTTTTCACTTACCGCCAAACGACTTACATTTTCAAGGTAACTTACCTTCAGGCCAAGCGAGTATAGATGCAAATCCATTACCTTATTATTTAGCAATGCTCGAGGCTATGGATACTGAAATGGGGAGATTAATTAGTTCTATGTCTGACGCTGAACGAAATAACACCATTATTATTTTTATTGGAGACAATGGCACTCCAAATCAAGTGGCTCAAGAATATTTGAGTACACGAGTTAAAGGTTCATTGTTTCAAGGAGGTGTAAATGTACCAATGGTTATTTCAGGCAAAAATGTATCTAGAATTAATGCCATTGAAGATGCTCTAATTAATACGACGGATTTATTTGCTACCATTTCTGAATTAGTAGGAAATTCAACTTCAACAATAAATGATAGTAAAAGTTTTAAAGACTTACTTACAAGCTCTAATGCTAACACAAGAAATTATGTTTATGCTGAAAGAGGTGCTGTTGGAGCACAGGATTACACCATTAGAAATGCGACTCACAAATACATGTATTTCGATAATGGTAATGAACGTTTATTTAATTTAAGTGTTGATCCACTTGAAACCACAAACCTATTGAACGCAAATCAATTGCCGTTAAGTGCAGCCGATATCGCAATGAAAGACGAACTCATAGCTGAACTGAATAGTATTAGAAACTAAACCTCTTCATCTTTTTCGTGTTCTTCAATATCTTGTTGTAAATCGAGTTCTCGAAGTGGTTTATTTTTAACGCCAATAATAGCCACAATAATTAATGTTGTAGTGCCGCCAAGCATAACCGCTAAAGGTGCGCCAAAAAGACGAGCTGCCACACCACTCTCTACGGCACCTAATTCGTTAGAAGACCCAACAAACATAGAGTTAACCGCACCTACACGACCTCTCATATGGTCTGGTGTTTTTAATTGAAGTATGGTTTGACGTACCACCATTGAAATGCCATCAAAAACACCCGAAAAGAATAATGCGATAACACTTAGCCACAATAATTTAGAAGCTCCAAAAATAATCATACAAAAACCAAAGCCAAAAACTGAAATGAGTAATTTCTTTCCTGTATTTTTAGTTATTGGAATATATGTTGTAGCCAACATAGTGATTATACTTCCTGAAGAGAGTGCTGCATTTAAAATGCCAAACCCTTTAGGGCCAGCATCTAAAATATCTTTAGCAAATACAGCAAAAATGGCAACTGCACCACCAAATAAAACAGCAATCATATCTAAGGTTAGCGCACCTAAAATAACTTTATCATTAAACACAAAACTTAGCCCAGCTTTAAGGCTTTCTTTTACGGTTTCATTAGTTCTTTTATTTAAAATTGGCTTTTTAGCAATTTGAAAAACTAACACTAATGCTAACATTACCAATAAAAATATGATGCCAAGTGTATAATGCACACCTATCCATGCGATTAGAAAACCACCGCACAGCGCTCCAAAAACATTGGCTCCTTTCCAAGTACTACTACTCCATGTTGCTGCATTAGGATATATTTTTTTAGGTACAAGTAAAGCTATAAGTGAAAAAATAGTTGGTCCAAAAAAAGCTCTCAAAACTCCACCAAAAAACACCAAACTATAAATTCCGTATAAAATTGTATTTGTTTCCCATGAGGATTCTATTGTATCTGACGTTAACCAGAATAATCCAAAGCTTATTAATGAGAATAAGGCAATACAAATTGTAAACAGATTTCGTTTCTCCTTTTTATCTACAATATGTCCTGCAAAAGGTGCAAGCAAAAAAGCAGGTAAAAATTCACAAAGGCCAATAATTCCTAGTGACAGCGGATCTTTAGTTAAAGCATAGACTTGCCATTCTATAACCACAAATTGCATGGACCATCCTAAAACTAAAGCAAAACGCAACAATAAAAAAATATTGAATTCTCTAATTCGGAGTGCTGCGTATGGATCGTTTTTTACCAAAATTAGCTGTCTGTTAATTTAAACTCTACACGTCTGTTTAATTGTCGTCCTTCTTCAGTATCATTACCTGAAAGAGGCTTAGAGCTCCCAAACCCAATAAATTGAATTCTTGACGCATCTAGACCTTGCGAAATTAAATAATCTGCAACGGCTTTAGCGCGTTGTTTGGATAATTCTTTATTTCGTTTGTCTAATCCTACATTGTCTGTATGTCCATAGATTTCAATATTTAACTTTAGACTCTCAGTAAGATGATTATAAAGTTGATTTAATTCTTCTATTGAAACATCTAATAATTCAGACTTATCAAAATCGAATAATACATTTTTAAAGGTGTATACTTTATTAATTTTTATCTCTGATTTTTCAACCAGTTCTTCTATAGTTTCAACGTCTTCTTTTTCTAAAGGCTCTATTGAAACATCATCTATGTAATAGTATGAAAAGAAATATGGACTATCAGAAATTGTTTTTTCCTTTTTAGTTTTTGGGTTTCTATAAAAATTTCCAATTGAAAAATAATTTTCGTAGCCTTCAGCTATAAATTCAAAAGAATACTCCATCCAAGATTCCTTATTAGAAAAATAAATTTCATTAGAATTTGAATACATTTCAAACCTCTCTTTAGTTGTTTTAGAAGGTTTTATCGCTTTCTCACAATTATTAGATTTATAACACGGCTTTAAACGTTCTTCAGTAATTAAAACTTGAATATCTTTTAAGGCATAAGAGGATTTATCCGCTAGACTCAAATAAAACTGAACGATGTACTTCTTGCCCTTTATTAAAGTTTCTGATAAATGACCTTGAACATATTCTCTGTAGTTTTTATCTGTATAAAAATACATGCCTGCATAAGCATTACCAGATTTAGGTTTTTGATATCCATTATAATTTTTAATTCCCACTTTATCACTGCATGAATTAAAAAAATCTGTTGATGCCATATTTGGTATTGACCAATCAGAAACACTACTAGCAAA
>NZ_JADGDZ010000010.1 GCF_016744625.1 Winogradskyella sp. | reverse complement strand
ACAGATGGTTACGTTAGTGATGCTGATTTAGGTCTAGGATGTGGACTTCCTACACAATTTGCTCAAATTAATAAGGGAGATACTGTAATTGATTTAGGTTCTGGAGCAGGAAATGATTGTTTTGTAGCTAGACACGAAACTGGTATTGAAGGGAAAGTTATAGGTATAGATTTTACACCAATAATGATAGAAAAGGCACGTATTAATTCTGAAAAATTAGGTTATAATAATGTAGAATTTAGAGAAGGAGACATTGATAGCATGCCAGTAAGTGATAATGTTGCAGATGTCATTGTAAGCAATTGTGTTTTAAACCTCGTGCCTAATAAACAAAAAGTTATTAATGAGATTTATAGAGTTTTGAAGCCTGGAGGTCACTTTAGTATTTCAGACATTGTTCTAGTAGGTAATTTACCAGATGCATTGAAAAAGGATGCAGAAATGTATGCAGGATGCGTTGCAGGAGCCATCCAAAAAACGGATTATCTTCAACATATTTCAGACGCAGGTTTTTCAAACGTAAATATTCAGAAAGAGAAGACTATTACTTTACCAGATAATATTCTTAGTAAATATCTAAGCTCTGAGATGATAAATGAATTTAAATCTGATGACATAGGTATTTTTAGTATTACAGTTTATGCAGAAAAACCAGGAACTAAAATCACTAAACCAAAATTAAATTTTGCAGAACTAAACGAAAATAGTGATTCTTGCTGTTCACCAAAATCGAGTTGTTGCTAATTATTAAATTATCAAAAAAGCATACCTATGTTATATCCACAAATAGTATCTCAAATCGAAGACTTAGAAGTAGATTCTATTTCATCTGAGCGTAAAACTATACTTCAACCGTTAATTGATTTTATTCAATTAAAAACAGAAGTAAAAGCTATAATAAACCTTAATTTTATTTGTACTCATAATTCACGTAGAAGTCATCTATCTCAAGTTTGGGCGCAAACAATAGCTAATTACTTTAATATTAAAAACGTATTTTGTTATTCTGGAGGTACTGAAGCTACTGCTCTATTTCCTGTAGCAGCAAAAACATTAGAGGATACAGGTTTTAAAATTGAAAAACTTTCAACGGAAACAAATCCTGTTTACACAATAAAATATAATGACAACGAGCATCCTATTATTGGGTTCTCAAAAACTTTTGATGCTGAGTTTAATCCTACATCAGAATTTGCTGCTATTCTCACATGCTCTAGCGCAGACAAAGATTGTCCTTTTATTGCTGGTGCAGAAAAACGTATTCCAATAACCTTCGAAGATCCAAAAGCCTTTGATAACACACCACAACAATTAGAGAAATACAATGAACGAAGTCTACAAATTGCTACAGAATTGAAATATGTATTCTCAAAAATAAATAATTCATGAAAAAGGCAATTGCCGAATTAATAGGCACTTTTACTATGGTTTTTTGCGGTTGTGGAGCCATGACAGTCAATGAAATTACTGGAGGAAGCATTACACATGTTGGTATAGCCATAACTTGGGGACTTGTGGTAATGGCTATGATTTATGCCTTTGGTGAAATTTCAGGAGCCCATTTCAATCCTGCAGTAACAGTAGGTTTTGCATTTGCCAAAAGGTTTAGTTGGAAAGACGTTCCAAAATACATCTTATTCCAAACGACTGGAGCATTCTTAGCCATAGCAGTACTTTGGGTTCTTTTTCCCGAAAGTCAAAGTTTTGGACACACTTATCCTGCAGAAGGTTTCGAACCTTACAAAGCTTTTATTTTTGAATTATTACTCACATTCTTTTTAATGCTAGTAATTATAAATGTGTCTACAGGTAGTAAAGAAATTGGTACTATGGCTGGTATTGCAATTGGAGCAGTAATTCTTTTGGAAGCCATGTTTGCAGGACCTATAACTAAAGCCTCGATGAATCCTGCTAGGTCTTTAGCTCCAGCGCTAATCTCTGGTAATCTTCAGCACCTTTGGCTGTATTTAATTGCCCCATTTATTGGTGCCTTTCTAGCTGTTATTAGCTGCAAATTGGTTAAAGATGACCAATGCTGTGATGAAAATTGTTAGAAATCAACTATTATATCTTTTATTTTGAAAGTAAATGGACTATTTATCGACAAAATGTTGACCACAAGACTAATCGACTATTCATTAAATGTTAATATTTGTTTAACCTTACTGAAGGTTTATTAAACATTTAGTAATTTCGAATTGAAATTGCCATATTTGGCAGTCCATTTAGTTTGGTATAGATATTGAACATTTATATATATAGATAAACAATAGCAAAATCTTTGATAAGCATAAATAATTCGTTTATTTGAGATTAAAATAACAACTCTATTTCAAAACGTTAACACGTGCTTTGATTTAAGTTTGGAGTACTTAAAGACAGCACATTAAAAAGATTCTATGAATACAGAAACAATTTCCAAAACCAATAGTCACAAACTCAATGGGTTTACTTCAGAAGACATTGGTGACGATCATTTATTTACATCTTTAGACACACCAATGAAAGCAAACGCTTTTGAGATGTCTAACCAAGAAAAGAAAGATCGTATATCTATTTTATTTTCAGAAATAATGGATGTTCTCGGCTTAGATTTAAATGATGACTCATTACAAGGTACACCAGACAGAGTTGCCAAGATGTATATTGAAGAAATATTCTCTGGTTTAGACCCAGAAAACAAACCAAAAATGGCATTATTTGATAATAAATATCAATACAATCAGATGTTAGTGGAAAAAAATATTACATTGTATTCTAATTGTGAGCATCACTTTGTCCCAATTATAGGAAAAGCACATATTGCCTACAAATCATCGGGTAAGGTTATTGGACTTTCTAAATTAAACCGAATAGTACAATATTATGCTAAACGTCCGCAAGTACAAGAGCGTTTAACAAACCAAATTGCAAACGAATTAAAAACTGTATTAGAAACAGAAGACGTTGCTGTAATTATTGATGCAAAACACTTATGCGTTTCTTCTAGAGGCGTACAAGATGATACATCATCAACAGTAACAACATATTATGGAGGCGAATTTAATACCGCTTCAAAAATCGCAGAATTACAAAACTATTTAAACAATTAAGCTATGGATATATTAGAAAAAGCTTCAGAATTCGAAAACAGAAAGTTTTCGTTTAAAACAACAAGTGACAGAATTATAGCCGCTAGAGAAGCAAAGGATATAATCTTAGAAGTCAACGAACTATACAAAAAAGAAAAAGATGCCAATCTTATGGATTTAATGAAGCGTCTTACAGTTATCAAACAAAAAATTGAGAAGCGCTTAAAAGGACGTCCCTTAACAGCCACTTCATAACCTTTATATATAAACCAATATAAATTTTATTTTATGAAAAAAGTATATTGGTTTATTTTATTTCTTATCATCAATTTCGGTGGTTTAGTCTTAGGTAGCTATTTAATGAATGATGGATCAACTTCTGTTTGGTACACTAGTATTAATAAAGCACCTTGGACACCTCCAGGTTGGGTTTTTGGAGCTTCATGGACTGTTATAATGATTTGCTTTTCTATTTACCTCACTTACCTTTTCTCTCTTAGAAAATCAAAATTTGTAATTGCCGTTTATAGTGTTGCTTTAATACTTAATGTAAGCTGGAATTATATTTTCTTCAATCAACACTTAACAAACATTGCGCTACTAACAATAATAGGTCTAACTCTAGTTATTCTATATTTCTTTATAAGTTTTGGAGATGAAAAACTCAGCAAAATGAAGTATCTCTTACTTCCATATATCATTTGGCTTTGCATTGCGACATCATTAAATGGCTACATTGTCTTTAATAATTAACTTACACTTTATTCCGTTACCCAAAGTTTTTAAAGCATATAATAATTTCTTTATAAAAAATAAAATTCAAGCAACTAAGACTCATAATACATGCGGTAAACAACCTTTATCAAAAACATTTAAATTCACATTAATTTAACCTCAAAAAAAGATTATTTCGTAATTTTTTAACTATTATTATACAATAAAACGAAATTAATAGCGTTGTTAAACTTAAGACGTATAACGTCTTAACCGAAATAACCATTTCAATAAACAATTTTAAAAAGCTCTGATTAGTCTCAGGGCTTTTTGCTTTTATCCATTCAACTCTAAC
Organism: Winogradskyella sp.; assembly: GCF_016744625.1. Taxonomy (GTDB): domain Bacteria; phylum Bacteroidota; class Bacteroidia; order Flavobacteriales; family Flavobacteriaceae; genus Winogradskyella. Next base: position 60,261 of record NZ_JADGDZ010000010.1, on the reverse strand, counting down.
ATTATTTTAAGATAAGATTGCTATATTTTAATTAATTTTAAGCAACTAATATTTAAAATCAATTTAATATGAACACGTGGGACGTAGCAAAAAAATGGCATCAAATGTGCGCAGAAGGTCAAAATCTAGAGTGCATTAACGACTTATACGCAGAGAATGTTACTAGTAAAGAAATGCCAGGAATGCCTGGTGAAAGTATATCTGGCAAGAAAGAAGTATGGAACAAAAACAAAGAATGGTTAGGTAATGTTGTAGAATTTCATGCTGGCGATATTAGCGAACCTGTTGTTGCTGGTAATCATTTTACAAGTAAAATGACCTTCGATGTGACTTTTAAAGACAGAGGAAGACAACAAATGGAAGAACTTGCTGTATTTGAAGTCAAAGATGGCAAAATTATAAGTGAACAGTTTTTATACACTATGGAATAATATTCAACTCTAATAAAACTAAAAAAGCTTCAAGTTAAACTTGAAGCTTTTTTAATATATAAAATTCAATGAATTCTAATTTCCTTCTAAGCGTTCAATCTTAGCTCCAATTGCTCTTAAACGTTCGTCAATATTTTCATAACCACGATCAATTTGCTCAATATTATGGATAACTGATGTTCCCTTGGCAGATAAAGCCGCTATTAATAAAGATACACCAGCTCTAATATCTGGCGAAGTCATTGTTGTTGCTTTTAGTGTTGATTTAAAATCGTGACCAATAACTGTAGCTCTATGTGGATCACAAAGAATAATCTTTGCTCCCATATCTATTAATTTATCTACAAAGAATAAGCGACTTTCAAACATCTTTTGGTGAACAATCGCACTTCCTCTTGCCTGTGTTAAAACCGTTAGTATAATACTCAATAAGTCTGGTGTAAAACCTGGCCAAGGAGCATCTGATATTGTTAATATAGAGCCATCTATATAGTTTTGTACCTCGTACCCATTTATATGCGCAGGTATATGAATATTATCACCTTGGCGTTCTATATTAATACCAATTTTCCTAAATACACTTGGTATAAGACCTAGGTCATCCCAACTTACATTAGTAATTGTTAATTCACTTTTTGTCATTGCAGCAAGACCAATCCAACTTCCAATTTCTATCATATCTGGAAGCATTCTATGTTCTGTACCTCCAAGCTCATCAACACCTTCAATCGTTAACATATTAGAACCAACACCAGATATTTTTGCGCCCATGCGATTCAGCATTTTACAAAGCTGCTGTAAATAAGGCTCACAGGCCGCATTATAAATAGTTGTTGTACCCTCTGCTAAAACAGCAGCCATAACAATATTAGCAGTACCAGTAACAGAAGCTTCATCTAAAAGCATATATGCGCCTTTTAGCTTCTTTGCCTCTACTCCATAAAATAAATCCTCTCTATTATATCGAAAATTAGCACCAAGTTTTATAAAACCTTCGAAGTGCGTGTCTAAACGGCGGCGACCAATTTTATCTCCTCCTGGTTTTGGTATATAACCTTTTCCAAATCTCCCTAATAAAGGTCCAACTATCATTATTGAACCTCTAAGTCCTTTTCCATCTTCCTTAAATTCGGCAGATTCTAGATATTTTAAATTAACTTCATCTGCTTTAAACGTGTAAGATCCTTTACCAAGTTTATTGATTTTTACTCCTAACTTTTTTAATAAAGCAATGAGTTTATTGACATCAATAATATCTGGAATGTTGTCTATCTTGATCTCTTCGGCAGATAATAGTACTGCACATAAGATTTGTAAGGCTTCGTTTTTTGCACCTTGAGGCTGAATTTCCCCTTTTAATTGGTGACCTCCTTCTATTTTAAATGTTCCCATACGTTATTAGTAACGTTTTCTGTTATTGGAATATTTTTTCTTGTTTGAAGTATTCTTTTTGCTAGAACCTCCTTTTCCTCCATACTTAGATTTAGTACGCATCAAACTAGAAGAATCACTTAATTTTTCATCACTATTCTTAAGGTCTAATTCTCCATGAGAAAGTTCGAATAAATGATTAAAAATAACACCATCTTCGACAGTGTCTTTATTCCAATTAAGGAAACACTTCTTCATATGGTTAGCTATTGTAAACTTTAAAGCTTCTTTAAGCTCTCCTTCTTCCCAACTTACAGCCACATCAATCATTGTCTTAATGTTGTTACCATAAAAACGATATTTAGGATGATTTTGAGGGTATTTTAAAGGCTCTGGTCGTGCTTGGATTTCTTCTTTAGAAGGCTCACCATAAGGTGATTCTACGTCAAAATCAAAATCAGCCATAATAAATAACTGATCCCATAATTTATGCTTAAAATCTGGCACATCTCTTAAATGTGGCTGGAGATTTCCCATTACCGAAATAATAGCATTAGCTAACTTATTACGCTCTTCTTTGGTTTCGCGAGATTTGGCATAATTAATCATCTTCTGTAGATGACGTCCATATTCTGGTATAATTAAATGCTCGCGCTCTGTATTGTATTCTAAATCGTCAATCAAAATTGTAAAATGTAAATTGTGTAGTAAATAATTTTAAAACCCGCAGTCTTTAGGTTTTGTTGCAAAGTACAAAAAAATAAGAAGGATATAATAAATTTTAAAGGGAAATTACTCCTTCAACATTTTTAGCAACTTCCTTATATTTAGCTATAACCGCTTCAGGGTTTTTCATCCTTACATTTATAGAAACACTTGTGTACTTACCATTCTTTGATACTTTAGTATTAATAACCGCACCTAAACCATTAAAGAGGTTTTCAATAGAAGCAATTCCTGTACTATTAGAAACGACAATGAACTTATATAAATATTCCGTTGGCCAAAGGGCTGTATCGTATAATTGTGACTTTAGTTTATCGTAAAACTCGTCTGTTTTCTTAGAGCTATCCATATTAAAATTTTTCAGTTGCAAAGATACGTTTAACTTTACTTTTTTATATTTATTTTTAACTGCTTATTTTACAGCAAAAACATTGCCAATTTGAATCCAAAGAAAATCGTTATTACTGGTGGACCTGGTACCGGAAAATCCTCGATAATAAATCACTTAAAATCTCGTGGGTTTCTTTGTTATGAAGAAATCTCTAGACAAGTAACACTACAAGCCAGAAAAGATGGCATTGAGCAACTGTTTTTAACTAAACCGTTATTGTTTAGTGAAAAACTTCTCGAAGGAAGGACATTACAATTTATGGACGCTGCTAAAGAACCCGAGAATGCGGTTTTTTTAGATAGAGGACTACCAGATGTCTTGGCTTACATGGACTATATTGGTGATACATACCCAAAGTATTTTACTGAGATTTGTAAATCCCATCAATATGATTGTGTCTTTGTTTTAGCACCATGGCAAGAAATTTTTACAAGCGATAGTGAGCGCTATGAAAGCTTTGAGCAAGCGATAGAAATTCATCATCATCTTTTCGAAACTTATCAACGTTTTGGCTACCAATTAATAGACGTACCATTCGGAAGTATTGAAAACAGAACTGATTTTGTGTTAGACTCCTTAAATTTGCTGTAATGCATCCTATTGAAGTTTTAGAACGCTATTGGAATCATACATCGTTTAGACCATTACAAGAAGAGATTATTACTTCGGTTTTAAATAATGAGGACACCTTTGCTTTATTACCAACTGGTGGAGGAAAATCGATTTGCTTTCAAATTCCTGCATTAATTAAAGATGGTATTTGTATTGTTGTTTCTCCTTTAATTGCTTTGATGAAGGATCAAGTAAATACCTTAAAAACAAAAGGCATAAAAGCGATTGCTTTAACTTCTGGTATGTCGTATGCTGATTTAGACACACAATTAGACAATTGTATTTATGGCAACTACAAGTTCTTATACCTCTCACCAGAACGTTTACAACAATCTTTAGTCCAAGATCGTATTCAGCAAATGCAAGTCAATTTAATTGCAGTAGATGAAGCGCATTGTATCAGTCAATGGGGAAATGATTTTAGACCAGCTTATAAAAATATAAATACTTTAAGACAAATGCATCCACATGTTAATTGTATTGCTTTAACAGCAACAGCAAAGCACAATGTGGTTGACGATATTATTGATAATCTCGATTTTGTTAATTCGAAAATTTTTAAAGCTTCATTTTCGCGATCAAATATAGCGTACAGTGTTATTAATACAGATGATAAACTGTTTCAACTAGAGCATCTTTTAAACACACACCAAGGGTCGTCTATTATATATGTTAGAAATCGGAGGGCAACGACAGATATTCAAAAATATTTAGAAACAAAAGGCTTCCCCTCTACTTTCTATCATGGTGGAATTACTAATAAAGAAAAGCAAGAGCATTTGTACCAATGGACTCACGACCAAAAACAAATCATGGTTGCCACAACTGCTTTTGGAATGGGAATTGATAAGGCTAATGTAAAAACAGTAATTCATTTTAATTTACCCGAAAGTTTAGAAAGTTATTATCAAGAAGCAGGTAGAGCAGGTCGTAATGGACAATTGGCTCATGCCGTAATCTTAAAACAACATATAGATGAAGATCATCTTCGTAATCAGTTTTTAAGCACACTACCTTCTGTTGGCTTTGTGAAAACCGTATATAACAAGTTGTGTAATTATTTTCAAATCCCTTATGGAGAAGGTGAAAACCACACACATCAATTCGACTTTAAATCATTTTGTAGCACCTATAAACTAAAAGCAAGTCTTACTTACAACGCTTTATTATTACTCGATAGAAATGCGATTATTGCATTGACTCAACATTTTAATTTTAGAACTAAAATCCAATTTATTACTACAAATGCTGCATTATTTCAATATTTAGAGACACATTTAGATTTAAATACTTTGGTTAAAGTTTTATTGAGAACTTATGGCGGTATTTTTGATTATGAAACCAAAGTAAATCTTAGTTTGATTATACAAAAGACAAATCTACCAGAAAAACAAATTATAGAGCAACTACAACATTTAGAAAAAGATGAAATTATAAGTCTTCAAATGGCTAATACAGATTCTGAAATCACATATTTAGCACCAAGAGAAGACGATATTACAATCAACCCAATTGCTAAAACTATTGAACAGCAACATCTATTAAAACACAAACAAATTGAAGCTGTTCTAAATTATGTTCAAAATGATTCAATATGTAGAAGTCAACAATTATTGGCTTACTTTGGAGAAAAGACAATTTCTAACTGCAGAAGATGTTCAGTATGTCTCAATAAAAGCTCAGGAATGAGTCATCCTAATAGAGTGAATCTTTCTAACCTTATCTTAAAAAATTTAAAAGCGGAAGATTTATCTTCGCGAGAATTATTACAACTCCTTAAATGCTCAGAGCAAGACTTATTACAGAGTATTTCTGAGCTAATAGAAGTAAAAAAAATTAAAATAACACACGCAAATACCTATTCATTAATATGACAATAAAGCGCGATTTACGAATTGTATTTATGGGCACACCAGATTTTGCTGTTGAGACCTTAAGAGCACTCCTTGATAATGATTATAATGTTGTTGGTGTTTTAACGGCACCTGATCGTCCTGCTGGTCGTGGTCAAAAATTAAGAGCTTCAGCAGTAAAACAATTTGCTCTAGAGCATCATCTAAATATCTTACAACCTAAAAATCTAAAAGCAGAGTCTTTCATTGAAGAATTGAGCGCTTTAAATGCCAATTTACAAATCATCGTTGCTTTTAGAATGTTACCAAAAGTTGTTTGGCAAATGCCAGAATATGGCACGTTTAACCTTCATGCATCCTTATTGCCAGATTATAGAGGAGCAGCACCAATTCATTGGGCTATTATTAATGGTGAAACGAGGACTGGTGTCACAACATTCTTTATTGACGAAAAGATTGACACAGGAGCAATTATTATGAGTGAAAGCACAAACATAGGAACAGACACTACAGTAGGTGAACTTCATGATGAATTAATGACCATAGGAAGTGATTTGGTCATTAAAACGGTAAAACTAATTGAATCTGATTCAGTATCGACTACAATTCAACCTCAAACCGAGGATTTAAAAACGGCATACAAACTTAATAGAGACAACTGTAAAATAGATTGGTCTCAACCTATTGACACCATTTATAATAAGATAAGAGGTTTAAATCCATTCCCAACAGCTTGGTGTTATTTAGATAATAAAGATGATGAATCCGTAAAAGTAAAGCTTTATGGCGTTGAGAAACTCAGTGAGAGTCATAGATATAAAGATGGTTATATTCTTTCTACAAAAGATGAATTGAAAGTAGCATGCGATGGAGGTTATATTAATATCAAAGAAATTCAACTTCCAGGAAAACGAAAAATGGATGTAAAATCACTTTTAAATGGCTTTCAATTTTCTAAATCTGCAAAACTGCTGTAAACCCTTATTACCATTGGTTTAAGAAAAAATCCGATAAAATACATTCCTTTATTAACAAATATTATAAGTTATCAACAAATTGCCGTATTTCCCTTGCTATTACTTGCGTAGCTTAATATTCCTAATAATTTTGTGTACGGATTTTTAACAACTACTTATTAAAAATCGAATTTTTAACAATTTAAATTATATATTTTATGAACAAAACAGATTTAATCAACGGGATGGCAGAGAATGCTGGAATTACAAAAGCAGCAGCAAAAAAAGCATTAGACTCTTTATTAGTTGATATCGAAGGATCTTTACAAAAAGGTAATAGAGTATCTTTAGTAGGATTTGGTTCTTGGTCAGTTTCTAGAAGAGCTGCAAGAGATGGAAGAAACCCACAAACTGGAAAGACTATCAAGATTAAAGCTAAAAATGTAGTAAAATTTAAGGCTGGTTCAGACTTAAGTAGTGCTGTAAACTAAGACATTTTTTGTTTAAAATACAGAGCCTGCTCAATGAGCAGGCTTTTTTTGCTCTAATTTTAAGGGCTTTAAGTTGTTTTTTTAAGAAAAAAACTATAGATTTAGTTGTCTTAAAAGTAGATAAAACAATGACTAAACCTGAAAAAGGCAATTTATTAATTGCTGAACCATCCATAATCGGTGACATCTCGTTTAATCGCGCTGTGATATTGTTAGCAGATCACAACGCACTAGGATCGGTTGGGTTTATCTTAAACAAACCTTTAGATTATAATCTCAAAGATCTTATTGAAGGTACAGAATCTGAGTTTACGGTTTATAATGGAGGTCCTGTAGAACAAGACAATCTTTACTTTATCCATAAATCACCAGAATTAATTCCAAACAGTATTGAAATATCAAATGGTATTTTTTGGGGTGGAGATTTCAATATAGTCATAGACTTAATTAATGAAGATAAAATATCTAAAGACGAGATTAGATTCTTTTTAGGCTATTCTGGCTGGGACGAACAACAATTAGACAATGAACTTCAGTCTAATGCTTGGTTAGTTTCTGAAAATGTGCATAACAATGACATTATATCCAAGTCTTGCAATTCCTTTTGGCGTGAAAAAATGTTAGAACTTGGTGGTGATTATAGTATTTGGTCTAATGCACCCGAAAATCCCAGTTATAATTAAATCTTTTAACTTGAAGTTTTAATTAAAAAGATTATACATACTCTTAATGACGTTATTACAAGAGTCTCAACTTAGTATTCAATTTACCTACTGTCTTTTGAGCAAAATCAGTTCCAAACGTTTTTTTACGATACTGTGTAATTGGGACAATACCTCTAATCACATTAGTAACAAACAATTCATCTGCTTTTTGAAGTTCAAAAGGACTAATAGACGCTTCATCTACAAAAAGGTTAACATCCTTCGCTAACAGCTCTAAAATTTGCTTACGCATCACACCTTTAAGACAACCATCTTCTAATGGAGGTGTTTTAATCTTATCACCTTTAACCAAGAATAAATTACCATTTAAAGCTTCAATAACACTTTTATTAGTATTGAGTACTAAACAATTATCTAAGTCATTTTCCTTTGCATATATACTTCCTATAACTTGAATCGCTTTATTATTAGATTTTAAACCCGATAACAATCCTGGAGCCATAAAATAATCTTTATACAAATCTACAGTGTATCTAGCATCAGTATCTATGGTATAAAACGGATTGGCATGTGGTTCTGCAATAATATTAAAATTCACTTTTGCATCATCATAAGGTAAATATTTACCACCTTCTCCTCTATCTACATTTAAACGCACACGCGCTGCGCTATTCAATAAATCATTAGCTTCAACTGTTTTTATAATTTCAGCTTCTAGGAATTCCATAGTAAAGTTCATTGGAATATTCATTCGTAGAATACGCATTGATGCCATAAGTCTAAAATAATGATCTTCCCAAAAGAAGGTTTTACCATTAACCACTTTTAATGTTTCAAAAAGGGCATCACCATATTTATAACCTCTATTATCAATTGTAAGTTTTGAATCTGATTGAGATAATAATGTTCCGTTAAAATTTACCATAAAAAAAGTCTCGATTAATCTGTTAAGATTATACCGAGACAAATATATGATAGTATAATTATTTACACGTTATGCCGAACCTAAAACTTGTTTAAGACTTGAAATTTGATTAGCCCAAAGCATTTTACCTTCTTCAATTTCATCATCTTCTGCATAGTCAGTAATCATTAGAGATACATCTTTAGTGATTTCATCGACTTGAATTCGGATTTCAAAGTAATAGGATGCTCCGTCTTCATCATCTTCAACCCAACGAAATTTAACACGTTCTCCATTCTTTTTACTTAATAACTTAGCTTGTTCTTCTGAGCCATCCCAAATAAAAGTAAACAATTCTCCACGAGAATTTACATTATCGGCAAACCATTCTGATAAGCCTGAAGGTGTTGATATATATGTATATATAAGAGAAGGTGATGCGTGTATCACAAACTCCATTTCATATTTTTCTTTATCGTCCATAGATGCATTTTATTATACGCTCAATATATACAATTATGGGTCAATTCAAAACTTTAAACTAAAAATTATTTTTTTAGAATGTTATGTTTGTTGTCGTAGAATTTGTTTTTATATTTGCAGCCGCAATAATGGCGAGGTAGCTCAGTTGGTTAGAGCGTCGGATTCATAACCCGGAGGTCACGAGTTCAATTCTCGTTCTCGCTACAACAGTGAAAGTCTAGTACGAAAGTGCTAGACTTTTTTGATGCATTGCGCTGAAGTTCGATTCAATAAACTCATAAAAAGAGGCTATTCAGTGTGATAGTGTATAATCTTTTGCAATTGTAAAACTTACCTTAATAAGAATAATCTAAGGCAATTATATAGTTCAATTTCTTTATTTAATATCTAATGAACAATAAAAAAGCCCAATAGATAATATTATCTATTGGGCTTTAAACTTATTTTTAAAACTTTACTTATTTCTGCTTTATAATCAGTTTTGCTTGGTGTAATAGTCCAGACGTTTCAATGGCTTTTATGTTATAAATACCATTTGGTAATCCATAAACATAAATTTGTTTACCATCTTTATCTATTTTACCGCCTTTAATCTGTTGCACTAATCGACCTGTGAGATCAAAAATCTCGATTACTTCAATCTCTTTTGCATCTTCAAAGCTAATTAATGCTTTACCAGAAGATGGGTTAGGAGATATTTTCATGCTATCTACAACTTCTACATGTCGAGCTTCTGAAGGTGGTACAGCTGATAAATACTGTATCAGTGTAGCCTTAGTCGTTGTTGATCTATCATCTGTTCTAGCTGATAGTCCACCACGTCCTCTAATATGAACACTTACTAAGTCTGTATTACCATCACTGTAAATTTGAACTCGCATTGCATCTACTGTTATAGGTGCACCTGATCTACCATCCCATTCGTAAATACCACTATCAATCCAGCCTCCTTGGCCTTCTTCTAAGGTTAACCAGTCTCCATTATTAAGGTAACTAATTCTCCATAACGCATTTGGTAGAGGTTGGTTTGGATACGTACCTCCAAAAGTAACATAGTTAACGAATTTTGGTGTCTCCCAATCTACTTGCCATAAAAAGCCATTATCTGCATCTGGACGTCCTAGATTCTCTTGATAATTAACTCCATATTCATTCCAATCTGTTCTAATAAAATAATCATCTATTGAAGGATCGTAAAGAATTGCGTCTGGTGTACCTCTTCCTTCAGATACTGAACCTGATAAATCTGCATCATCTAGAAGTGCTAAGTTGACATTATCATCTGGTTCATTAACTGCTGCACCATCACTTACGGTAACAACTTTAGAAATAGAACCCATTAGACCATCATTGTCTGTAACTGTTAAAGTCACTGTATAATTACCTGACATTGCATAAGTATGCATAGCTGTAGGCCCTGAATTTGAACTATTACCATCACCAAAATCCCATTGGTAACCAACAATACTACCATCATCTATAGAACCACTAGCATCGAAATCTACTTCGAGCATATCACTTACTGTTGTAAAATCTGCAATTGGTGCACCTGCTTGTGGCAAATACATAAAAAGTGTTGCCTTAGTCGCTTCTGCACTATCATTTATTCTATCTGATATACCTCCACGTCCTCGTAAATGAATACTTACTAAATCACTATTACCATCACTATAAACCTGTACGCGCATAGCGTCTGCTATTATTGGTGGCGAAGCTGTACCATCCCATAAATAGATACCACTATCTATCCACCCCCCTTGGCCTTCTTCTAAGGTCGTCCATACTCCATCATAAAGATAACTAACTCTCCATAATGCATTTGGTTGTGGTTGGTTTGGATATGTTCCACCGATTGTAATAAAATTAACAGATTTTGGTGTTTCCCAATCTACTCTCCAGAAAAAACCATTATCGACATCTGGACGGCCTAGATTCTCATTAAAATCAACTCCATATTCATTCCAATCTGTTCTAATTCTATAATCTTCTATTAATGGATCGTATAATATTGCCAATGGTGTACCACGTCCACTAGTTGTAGAACCTGATAAAGTGGCATCATCTAAAAGTGCTAAATTAACACTATCACTTGGTTCGTTATCTGTAGTTGGTGTGTCACAACCATCTGGTGTGCCATTCATATTAGCATCTATAGTATCGTCGAAACCTGGACATACATCTAAGGCGTCACAAACTCCATCACCATCTGCATCGTCATTAGCGGTTACTGTAACATTTTGTGGTAATACTAATTCGCCGATGCCATTGGCACTAACAAAAGACCAGTTAACAACGTAGTTTCCTGCCACTGCATATTCTGTTAGATCTGTTGTTGTACCAACAACAGACCCACTGCAAAGATCCCAAGCTGTTGGTGCTTCTAGAGACACTGAACAATCTTCTGTAATACTAGAGACTTCAATAGCTCCAGGAACACATTTATAAATTTCTACATTTCTTAAACAGAATTCGTAACCATCAGCTAAACTAGCAAAACTAGTCACAAAGTCTAAAGCTCCTTCTAGAGTTAAATTACTGACATCAAATTGACTAAAATCTATTTCTACTTGTTCTACATCAATTGCTATAGTATTTACGGCTAAAACTAAAGTTCCGTTTAAATAAACAAATCCTCCTTGACCAAGTATATGCTTAACCTCAACAGTATGCCACTGATTTAATGGTACGTCAACTTCTGCATACAATATATCTCCACTCTGAAGTAAAACACCTACTTGTTGTGTAACATAATTATATACTATACCCAAAAAGTCTAGATAAGGGTTTTCAATTGCACCCATAGTTACTATTCCATCAGAATCTACATCAATTGGAGGGAAATACGATAAGTTAAAATCTAACTTTACACCAAAGTTATTTGGGTCAAAATTATCTTCTACAGGAGTTACATCAAAACTATCAATGATACCCAAAAGATCTGGGTCTGTTATAGCAGCTCCAATATTATCAAAATTATCTACAATACTGTTATCTATACAAAGACCATTAGTATCAGAAATATTTACTCCAGGTATAATCTCTGTATTATTATCTCCATTAGCATCACTTAAATCCGTCAGTGGATAAGTCGCAATGACTTCTTTTAAAATTGGTGCGCTTGGAAATGTAGCACAAATGTCTTCTAATACAGTACCTTGGGCACTTACCATCAGAGACATTAAGAACATTGGTATAAAAAACCAATTTTTTAAATGTTTAGTAATTTTTGTTTTCATCTTTTAAAGTTTAGTTTAACATTCAACGTTCTACATCTAAATAATATAAATACCAAAAGGCCAATACTAATTACTGGTATAGCCTAAAATGAATACTATATATAAAATAGTGTACTGATGTTGAGGGTTGATTAATTAATATAATAGCAAAGTAAATATCGTAGTTAAATGGCGGTTATACAAATGTATCGTGCTAGTATTCGATGAAACGTACTACAAATCAGTTCTATAGGAGACGTTTTAGATAAAACGTAACAAACATAGTTAATAGATTAGGCTTTAGCTTTATACAAAACCTAATACAGAATATTTAAGTAAACAAAGCACCTTACCGCTTTCGTCTACGGTCAATTTTACAACGTCTACATCTAGATAAGTACGTCACCGATAACTCATACACACCATTAGTGCGACCGATTTTAGACGTATTAGCATCATAAGACAAACCGAATCTAAATTCTTCATATTCTAAACCTAGAAAGCCGTTAATAGAAGTTAACAAATGACTATTATCATCATTCATAGCAGGATTTGTAGCTGCAGTAATACCAATAAGAAATTGATTGACCATAAATAACGAACCAATATCTAAACGATTATACTCGCCTTGCTGCATAAAATTAGCAGTCATCATTATACTATAATCATTTAAAAACGGAAAGCGGAAATTACCATGTAAAGAATAGAAAATATCTAATGGCAATTTTTCGCCATCAACAAATGATATATTAGGACGGTTAAGATGTTTAGCAGAAGCACCAAACCAATATGTAATGCCATTAAACTCTTCGCGCTCAAAAACAAAACCTGCCGAAATATCTCCAAAGAATACATTATCGGTATTATTACTCAAAGGATCAACTGATACTGGGTTAATGACTCCTGTATTAATATTAATCTGATCTGCTAAAGTGAGGTTACTAAATCCTATATCTTTAAAACCAAGACCAACTTCTAAAGCAGGTCTAAAATACCAACCACCATCAAGATTTACACGATGTGCATAATTAGCATTAATCTGATAATAATTATAGTTATTAAAAGTTTCGTGTTGTCTTAAAAAGTTAACACCAATACCAAACCCAAGACTTGGACCATAATCAAATGATTTATTGACATATGCATATTGTGTATCAACTCTTAAATCTAAATTTGGCCACTGGGTTCTACTTAAAACACCTGCAGCAATACGGTCGCTATCTTCAAATCCGGAAAATCCAGGATTCAATGTTTCTTGTATATAGTTAGATTGAGTAAAAATCGGATCTTGAGCATTGGCACAAAAACTCATTAAAACCAATATTATAATTATTGCTTTTTTATTAAATGTCATTCTGGTTTTATTTGATATATACAAAAGCTCCTTGTTTCTTAATCACATTTCCATAAAAGGTCTTAGCTGTGAACGTATAATAATAGTTTCCGTTTTCGGCGACTTCATTTTTTACTTTCCCATCCCATCCTCTTATTGTATCTCCTGACTCTGAATAAATTAGACTTCCCCAAGTATCATAAACGTTAATTTCTAAAGTATTAAGACCAATGTGAACAGGACTAAAGAAATCATTAAGTGTATCATCATTTGGTGTAAATGCATTTGGCATAATAAGCCTGTAGCCTTCTTCAATAATAAGCGTGATAACTTTTTCATACACACACCCAAAAGGATATGTAACGCGCTGTGTAACGATATAACTTCCTATTTCTATGTAAGTATGAATTGGATTTTCTTCACTTGAAAAACTACCATCACCAAAATCCCATAATATACTTTCGTAATCTCCAGTAGTTGTATTTATAAACTCAATAGGATCTTGAATTGCATACACTCCATAATTTATAAACCCAAAAGAACTTGTTGTAAAATCAGGATCTCCTAAAACAGGAGCTTCAACATTTAAACTATAATTTGCAGTACAACCTTGACTATCTATAACTTCTAAAAGAACAAGCCCATCTTCATCAATGGTCATTAGTTCATTATTAGTACCACTAACGGTTCCGCTAGACCAATTAAATTGAAATGGAGGTACTCCACCACTAGCCATAGCAACAAAAGTCTGATCGACTGTTTTAGCATCACAATCCACTTCAGTTTGTGTTTCAATGTTTAAGACCAAGGGTTCAAAACGAATCACATCCCAATTGCCTTGTATTTCACAACCATTTGCGTCTGTAACATTTGCTGTATATGAATTTGGTGGCACATTATCTAAATCTTCAGTAGTATCTCCATTAGACCAAACTACGGTAAAGGGAGGAGTTCCTCCTTGGATTAATAAGTTAATGGCACCACTATTGGTATCATCACAATCTAGTGCATCAGTTACATTAGCAGAAAGCTCTAAAGGCAAAATATTGAATATGGTAAAACTTTCTTGAATAACACAAGGTGTTCCGTCCGTAATAGTTACAGAATAGTTGCCTGGTGCCAAATTATTACGTTCAGTCCCTGCAGTTGCATCATCATCCCAAACGACAGTCACAGGATCTATACCTCCAACAAAATTCAATGTTATACTCGCATCATTTTCACCAGAACACGACATTTGCATCACTACAGGATCTATTAAAAACAAAGGAGGTGCATCTATTACTATAGGAAAACTTCGTGTACAGTTTTCTGCATCAGTAATCGTTATAGTATAAGTTCCAGGCGAAAGGTTAGTCTGCACATTTCCAGTTCCAAAATTACTCCAAGCTATGCCATAAGGAGATACTCCTCCAGAAATCGAATTAATTGTTATCGAAGCGTCATTATCTCCATAACACAAAATATCCGTAGCTGTTACATCAATATCTATTTGATCATTCTGAATAATTTCAACTTCAAGCATATCTGTACAACCTGAACGATCTGTTACTGTAAGATTATAAGTTCCAGCAAATAACGTATCTATATTCTGATTAGCACTTACAAACCCGTTTGGTCCTGTCCAAGAAAAAGTGTAATCTAATCGTCCGCCAACAATAGCTACGTTTATAGTTCCAGTAGCTTCACCAAAACATAATACATCCGTTTTTGTATCTAAAGTAACTTCGAATAATTCTGGTTCTACTATAACAAAATTGAGCGTTATTGGCCCACAACTATTGGTATCAGTTACAGAAATCGCATAATCACCAGGTCCTAGATTCGTTAAGTCTTCATCTGTTGAAAATGGTAAACCTCCTAAAGTCCATGTGTAATCATAAGGCTGAGTTCCTCCAGCAATATCAATGCTAATGTCTCCATCATTGGCGCCAAAACAAGAAATCGTTTCAGGATCAAAATCTATAAAGCTAAACATTAGTTCTTCTGGTTCTGTAATGGTGAAGGTTTCAGTATATGGACAACCTCCATCATCTATAATATCTAAAGTATAAATTCCTGCTTCTAGGTTAGAAATATCTTCATCAGTACTTGTATAACCGTTAGGTCCTGTCCAGTTAACAGTATAAGGGTTTCCTGTTGTAAATGGTACTCCTCCAACAATAGTTATATTTATAGAAGCATCATTAGATTGAAAACACGTATTATTTACAACAGTTGATGTAACGGAAATTGATGGGTTTACAGTCACCACAACGTCAAAATTTATACCAATACAATTACCAGAAATTGGAGTTACCGTATAAGTTACTGTAGCAGGATTTGTTGTTGTATTCTCCAAAAATTGGGATACTGTTGCTATGGGTGTGAGCTGTTCTGTTGCACCTGTAATGCTTCCAGCAGGATTAACTACAGGTAATGTCCATGTGTATAAGGTATTTAATGGTACAATATCACCTGTATTTGTTGTATCAGGAATAAATACAAATGTATTACCACTACAAATCAATGCCTCAGAATCATCTATAATCGGTATTTCGTTTACAATGATTTCAGCTGTATTCGATATAATTTCAGTACAACCACCTGAATTAAACGTAATAATCATATAGTAATACAAGGTTCCTATAGAACTTACATCTGGATTATAAGTAGCTATATTAGCTCCAGTAATTGTAGTACCTGTCGTCGTATTATTTACTGTATTTTGATACCATTGGTAGCTTGGAGTTCCAGTACCATTTGTATAAGAAACTGTTAAAGTATTAGTGGTTTCACCAAGACATAGTTCATCAGAAATTGGTTGCGAATTAAATTGCGCGCCTGCTGTGACCTCAACTTCACTACTCGCACTCGTAACTTCACAACCAGACACATCTTGAGTGACAATACAGTAATAATATAAGGTACCAACTACGGTTGAAGGTGGTGTAAATATAGAAGCTGTAGCACCTACTATTGCTGTACCTGTAGTTGTATTATTCACAGTACTTACATACCATTGGTAAGATTCAATTCCCAAACCATCTGCAATCGTAACCTCTAAATTTTGCGTTGAAGTATTCTGACATAAACTCTGAAATACAAGTGGCTGTATTGTAATCGTTGGATCATTGACCACTATAATTTCTGAAACATCACTTGTAAGTCCAGCACAACCACTGGTGATATAGCTGACTTCAACATAATAATAAAAATTTCCAGTACTTGTAAAAGCAGGAGGAGTATAATTAGGTGCGGTTGCTCCAGTAATTAAAGTTCCACCAGTATTTGAGTTTGTTGTATTACTAAACCATTGATAAGATGCGACTCCTGCTCCACCTGAGACCGTTATTGAAAGTTCTTCAGATGTGCCTCCTTCACATATTGATTGAGTATTTAAAGGTTGCATATCAATCTGTGTGGTATTAGCGACTATGATTTCCGCTGTGTCTGATGTGATTTCATTACAACCACCAGTAGAAAATGTAATAATCACATAATAATAGATCGTTCCTACAGTATCTGTAGGCGGAGTAAATGTTGAAAATGTCGCTCCTGCTATCGCTGTTCCTGTTGTGGTATTATCAACAGTATTTTCATACCATTGGTAATTTGCTGTTCCTGTACCTTGAAATGCTACTGATAAATCATTAGCCGTTCCATTTTGACAAACCGCATCAGAAATTGGTTGTGTTGTTATCAATGGTGCTGGTTCAACTACAATTTCAAAATTTACAGGTGCACCAAAACATCCATTAATCTCTGGCGTTACTGTATAAATCAACGTTACCGCTGTATTAGTTGTATTAATTAAGGTTTGAGCAGGAATCGTACTCGATGTGCCATTAGGAATATAACCTGTTAAACCAGCAGGAGTATTAGACGACCAATTGTACGTAGTACTAGCATTATCTGATGTTATATCTATCGCAGTAGATTCCGCTCCAGAACATAACGTTTGTGTTAAGTCTGTATTAGTGATGGTCGGTAAACTACTTACAACAAATACCTCTGTCACTGTGGTCGTCCCACAAGCATTAGTTATACCAAGAGAAACAGTATATACACCAACCATTGTATAGGTAATAGTTCCTGGGTCGAGTAAATTTGACGTCGCAGGTGTTCCTCCAGGAAAAGACCAACTGTAAGTTATCGTATCTGAAGCTGGTGCACAGGTATCTACTGTTGCCACTGGATTAAAGGAAGCCATACCACAAGCATCATCAATAGGATTAATAGTAGCCGTTGGTGGTCTTTTTACCTCAATGGTTTGCATAGTCGTAAAATCACCACAAGAATTTGTAATTGTCATGCTAAGCTCATAAGTACCAGCTGTATCAAATTGAAATGATGGATTCACTGAGGTTTCGTCAGTACCATTCGTAAAACTCCATAATTCTGTGGTTCCGCAAAATTCTGGCATATAAGAAACTTCCCATAGATAAGTGTCGCTTCCGCAAGATTGAGATAAATCTGTAGTGTTGGTTCCAACAACATCCAAAGGAATACAACCTGAATTAGTATCTAATGTAAAATTGGGAACTAATTCTGGCTCTATACAAATAGTTTTAACTACTGGATCTGTGGTACCACAAAAATTCTCCTCAAGTAAAGTCACAGTATAAGTTCCAGGTGATGTGTACACATGACTTGGATTCTCTAAAGTGGACGTATCTCCATCTCCAAAATCCCACATATGTGCAGCCTGGTCGGTACAGTTTGGTCCAAATCCACCTTCAGTTAAATTAGTAAATTGAATAGCAGTATCAACACAACCTGGTGATTCATAATCAAAATCAACTTCTGGTAGTTTTAAAATAATTATAGGTCCTGCGGTTAAAAAGGTCTGACCACAAGATGTCGAAATTATTAAGGTAATTGTATAACTAGAGTTTGGGCAACTCGATTCTGTATATTCATGTGGTATCGGAAAAGGATCTGCTGCTGCAGGATTATTTGGGTCGTAATTAGCTGTTCCCGCAATTAATTGATCTTGAGTATAAAACCCTGTATTACCGTCTCCATAATCTACAGAATAAGTCGTATCTGGAGGATTTGCTCCCCAAGATCCAATAGCAAAATCGAGTGCATTTATAGGCAAACATAAATTTACCGTATTTCCTGGGCTTATAATCGCACCAATAGGATTACTAGAATTTTTCACCAAGATGGTTTCCGTGGTATTACATCCACTATCTCCATAACCTGTTATTACCATATTAAAAGAACCTAGTCCTGCATAAGTATGTGTAATAGGAAATAAGATGCCAGTTGCTGCATTGCCATCTCCCCAATCAATGTCGTAAGAGGTTACACAGCTATCTGATGGTGATGTATTACCAACATTTATGGTATAAGCAGGATCAACGGTATTATTTCCACAATTATCAAATGGAGGAGTAAACTGAGCATCTAAATCCACAAAACTAAGATCTGGTCGCTGTTCTACATTTATTGTCTGAGACGCTGATGCACTACAACCATTAGAATCTGTAACTGTTAAGGTCGCTATAAAATTAGAAAAACCACAACCTCGCGCATCATAGACATGGGTTGGATCTTGATCTGTAGATGTACTAGCATCTCCAAAAGTCCAAGCATAGATAAATGGACTACTTCCTGTAATATTTGATAAAAAATGTACTGGTGTACCAGAACATTCATTATCATCAAAAGTGAAATCTACGGTTGGCGGAGCACCAACAATTATGGTTACAGTTCCACTTTCTAAGGTTGTATCATTAGTATTATCTGTAACGGAAACAATTTCATATACAAAATCACCTACAACATTGGTATTAACATTTACGGTTACAGATGTGTTTGTTCCTGTAGTGCTTACATTTAAATTTGGTCCATTATTAATGGTATAAACAAAGGTGTATGGTGTTTGTCCTCCAGATCCTGTAAAGGTAACTTCTGGCAATGGAGTATCATTAAGACAAACCGTTGCTGTACCTGATATTGTTGCACTTGGTGGCAGTAAAATTGTTTCTTCATAAGTCATCTCAGATGATGCCTCAGTATTTAGAAACTTATCAGTATTATTAAAAGCAGCCGTTAAATTTACGACACAACAAATCACTAAAAAGAGTAAGCGATGCTTAATTTTCTCCATAAATTGATAATAGCTAATTACTTAAAGATATTCAATGTAGTTAAATTCTTGCTAAGTTAAAATGAAACGCATTCATTTTTCGACAAGATTATTTTAATCTCTATAAAAGACCTTTATAATTCACATATTCGTAATACTCTGTAAATTAAATACTTTTAACTATTCTAAAAAATACTCAGTACTAGGTATTTTTAACAAGACAACACTTTTAGCCATTAAAAAACAATAATTCTAATACAAATGGACACTATTCCTTATAACTCACTCGATCTCGAATACCACCATTGGCTCTGTGGATAATGACATCTGCATCATGTCTTTTGGCTAAAGTTTTTGCTTTACGTATAGCAGTACTTTGCTTTCTATGTTTAGAAGTAATGCCTTTATTACCTTCTCTACGCACAGCCCAACCATCTTGATAAGGTATCACATGCTGATGCCATGTTCTTTTTCTATTATTGTCATACCCAAGAGCTTTGAGAATAGCTTCTATGAGTTGGCGTATGGAGTCTGTAAGAGTGTTTTGTTTTGGCATTAGTTTTTATTACGAATGCAAAATAAGTGTTTCATTTTAAATAACAAAAGCCCTTGTTTTGGCAAGGGCAATATTTTTTTTGAGTCTTCATTTAGTCTTTTGAATTGACATAAATCGATTTAAAATGAATGGTAAAAATTTAATCTTGACTATTTTTTGAAGAAGCAACGCTTATTTCAAATAAATTATAACCAATTCCGAAGCCCAACCATATATTACCATTGCTAACCCAATTATAATTTTTTTGATTATTGATGTGATCAATCCCTAAATATAAACCAACCTGTACGTTATTATATTGTAACATTAATCCATTGAATAGCGTTAAAGTTGCAACATCTTGTGCATCATCTGCTTCAATACCACTAGCATTATTGGTATTTAATCCTACACTTCCTATTCCTGCTCCTAGTTGATAATTAAATGAAGATCCTAAAAAGTGTCCTATTCTAATATTTAAGGTCGTATTTAGGTTTAACTCAGTATCAAATGAAAAATCCTCTTGTGGCCTAGCTTTAAAAGGCAATGTTATAATTCCTATTGAAATTCTATCTTCTGGTACAACTTTTTCTGCGAATGCCTTGAAATTCTCTGAGGTAATCGCATAAATTTTATCGTTATAATAATCACTTTTTATCATTATTTTCATTTTATCAAGGCTTTTTCTCTCTTCTGGGGAAATAGAGTTAAAATTTACCGCTCTCAATTTAACAATATCGGAACTTATACTACTTAAAGAGACCACGTAAAACTTCACCCCTTTTTGTAAATAGTCTAAAATTTTATCCTTTTCTGCTAGATCACTTGATATGCCAACAACTTCTTTTTGAATAATCGGAATATCGGCTTTCAGCACTACTACATCTCCAAGTTTAATCTCTTGAGAAATTGCAGATAAATAACATAAACAGATAAAAAAAGCTGGCAACTAACTTAGTTTTCATAATTCGTTTGCTTTTGGTTAATAGTCAAATTTAATAGCAAGTACCAAAGCAAACCATACCCTTTACTAGGTATATTCAACTATAGTGTATTTATAATGATTTATGTACTACTAAGAATGTAATGCTGAGTGAATTGAAAAAAGTCTAACACTAAAAAACAAAACCAACTATGTTAAAATTTTAAGTCTTCAGTTATAATTTACTTATTTTTAAAGCATTATATGTAATCAATCAACCACCTATGAAAAAGCACAACCACTTTTGCATTGCTCTACTCCTACTTTTTACTTTAAATCTATTAACTGCTCAAGACACAACCAAAGCCAAAGACTCTACAAAAAAAGCAACTAAAGAATTGCCTTTAAAGCCAACGCGAAAAGTCAATTTCACTACAGATAAAGGGACTTGGATTTCAGTAGATGTGAGTCCAGATGGTACAAACATTATGTTTGATATGATGGGAGATCTTTACAACATTCCTATTGCAGGTGGAAAAGCCACTAAAGTCACAGAAGGCATGCCTTACGATGTGCATCCACGTTACAGTCCAGATGGTAAGTCAATTTTATTTATTTCAGACAAAAGTGGTTCAGATAACCTTTGGACAATGGATTTAGCTACTAAAGAGCAAAAACAACTTACTAAAGACAAAAACAAATATCATGTCTCTGCGTCTTGGAGTCCAGATGGTGATTATATTGTTGGCACACGAGGCCGAAGAAACACAAAACCTTTTATAGTCCATAAAGATGGTGGCTCTGGTGCCGACTTACTAAAAAAGCAAAAGGCTAATAAATATATCGATCCAGCTTTTAGTGCAGATGGAAAACACATTTACTTTTCTGCACGTCGCGGAGCATGGAATTATAATGCACAATTGCCACAATACCAGATTATGAGCTTCGACAGAGAAGATGCCACTACCGAAATGGTGACTTCTCGTTATGGTTCTGCCTTTACTCCGACCTTATCTAAAGATGGTAATTGGATGGTTTATGGTAGCCGTTTTGAAGAACATACTGGTTTAGTACTTCGTAACCTCAACACTGGTGAAGAACGTTGGTTAGCCTATCCTGTACAACGAGACGACCAAGAATCTATTGCTCCTCTCGGCGTTTTACCAGCAATGGCTTTTACACCAGATAGTAAAAATCTTATCGCTTCTTATGGTGGAAAACTATATAACATTAGTATTGTAGATAATAATGCGACTGAGATTCCCTTTTCTGTGGATGTAGATTTAGATATGGGACCAATGGTGTCTTTTAAATACCCAATAGATGATTCGCCTGAAGGACTTGTAACACAAATTAGAGATGCAAAACCATCTCCAGATGGTAAGCAAATTGCGTTCACAGCATTGAACAGACTCTACGTAATGGCCATAGCCAATGGGACTCCAAAACGTTTAACCCATCATAATTTTACAGAAGCGATGCCAGCTTGGTCTCCAGATGGTAAGCAGATTGTATTTACCACATGGAAACCTGATGGAGGTCATTTATATAAAGTGAATGCCTCTGGCAAAAGTAATCCAACACAGCTCACAAAAGAACGCGGTATTTATAACTATCCTGCTTGGTCTTATCAAAGTAACCGTATTGCCTTCACTAAAGGGTCAGCTCAAACTTATGATGATGCTGTTGATCCATTTGAAAGACGCGTATTTGCCGAAATTGCTTGGATTTCTTCAGAAGGTGGAACCATTACTGTTATAGACAAATCTAAAGGAAGAATGTTACCACATTTCACTAAGATGAATAATCGTGTGTATTTAAACCATGGCAGCAAAGGTTTAATATCTATACGTTGGGATGGTAGTGATGAAAAAGAACACTTAAAACTAACCGGAATTAAAACTTACGGCTCATCTGATGTCTTCGGAAAAGACCACAATCACGCAGCAGCAATGCCAACAAGTGAAGAGGGATGGAGAGAAAACAATAAAGGCTCGCGTCCTAGTGAAATTAGAATTTCACCAGACGGCACACATGCTCTAGCTCAAATTAATAATGATATCTATTCGGTGATTATTCCTATGATAGGAGAAACACCATCTATTTCATTAGCAAAACCAGAAAATGCAGCATTTCCAGCAACTAAACTTACGATTATGGGAGGAGAATTTCCGGCATGGTCACACGATAGCAAAAAAGTACATTGGTCGCTTGGTGCAAGTCACTTTGCATATGATTTGGCTAAAGGAAAGGCATTTTCTGATAGTCTTGTTTTAGCTAAAAAAAAAGAAAAAGAACTTAAGGCTACCGAAAAGAAAACAGATTCTACAAAGACTGAAGACAAAAAAGACAAGAAAAAAGAGAAGCCCAAGTTTAAGGCCGATGAATACAAAGTAAAAGTAAAATACCAACGT
Source organism: Winogradskyella sp. (assembly GCF_016744625.1). GTDB lineage: Bacteria > Bacteroidota > Bacteroidia > Flavobacteriales > Flavobacteriaceae > Winogradskyella. Next base: position 36,880 of record NZ_JADGDZ010000010.1, on the reverse strand, counting down.
GCAATTCCTAAAGGAAACACCTTACTTAAAGGAGCACGTATCATTACCATGAATGGAAAACAAGTCATTGAAAATGGTGATCTTCTAATTGAAAACAATCGTATTAAAGCTATTGGTGCTTCTGGAAGCTTTGCAGTACCAAATGATGCTAAAGTTATTGATATTAAAGGTAAAACTATTACACCAGGATTTGTAGATACTCATGCGCATATGTGGCCAAATTGGGGAGTTCATAAAAATCAGGTTTGGATTTATTCAGCGAACCTAGCTTATGGAGTAACTACAACTAGAGATCCACAAACCGCTACAACTGATGTATTGACCTATGCTGACATGGTTGAAGCTGGTATGATTCATGGACCAAGAGTATATAGTACAGGTCCTGGTGTTGGGTATTGGGCTTACAATATTACCAGCCTAGATCACGCTAAAGAAGTATTAAAACAATACAGCGAATACTACAATACCAAGAGCATTAAAAGTTACTTGGTTGGTAACCGTCAACAACGTCAATGGGTAATTATGGCTGCAAAGGAATTAAAATTAATGCCAACTACTGAAGGAGGATTAGACTTTAAACAGAATATGGTGAACATGATGGATGGTTATCCTGGTCATGAGCACTCATTTCCTATTTATCCAATTTACAAAGACGTAATTAAAACCGCTGCCCAATCACAAATGGCAATCACTCCTACTCTTTTAGTAAGTTATGGTGGTCCTTGGGCAGAAAACTACTACTACTCTAGAGAAAAACCATATAACGATAAGAAGCTACAATACTTTACACCTTATAAAGAATTAGCACAAAAATCGAGACGCAGACCAGGTTGGTTTATGGACGAAGAACACGTCTTTAAAAAACATGCTGAGTTTATGAAAGATCTTATCGAAGCTGACGGCATTGGTGGTATTGGTAGCCATGGACAGTTACAAGGTTTAGGATTTCATTGGGAATTATGGGCTGTCGCTAGTGGTGGCATGAGTAATTATGATGCCTTAAGATTAGCAACAATTAAAGGTTGTGAAGCACTTGGCCTGGATAATGACTTAGGCACTCTCGAAGTCGGTAAAGTCGCAGATATCTTAATTATGAATAATAACCCTCTTGATAATTTAAGAAACACAAACACTCTAACTCATGTTGTAAAAAACGGTATCGTATATGATGCAAATACACTAGATGAAGTTGCACCAATTCAAAAGAAGGCGGAAACTTTTCATTGGCAAACTAAAAAGCCAAAAGGTTTACCTGGAGTGAAAAACTAAAAGTACTCAAAACCATAGCCTTTGAGTGTTTTTATAAAGACTTGTCAATTCAAGAAAGTTTCACATATTTTCCATGTAAAAAATTAATATCGAGAATCAAATTTTTAATTTATAAAATGATTCTCGGTACAATTCTAAAGACTTCATTTAGGATTATACAATTACTTTTCTTCCAATTCTATACATATTTAGCGGAAAATTAGCCTCATATTTATGGTACTGACATTCAATCGATTAACAGAATCAACTTACAAAAAATATGTATTTCATCGGTTTTTTATGCTTTTTATAGATTTAAAATCAAAATTAATTCTATATTAGCGCCAAAATTAATTTCATTTAATCCCAAATCTAATGAAGAAAATTACTTTAACCTTAACCGCTTTTCTATTATTCTTTATGTCTGCATATGCGCAGAGATTAAATAATATTGCAATCGACAACTTACTCCAAACACAAGGAGAACTGACTTTCAAATTCAATATTGAAAATAGTACCGAATTAAGTCAATTGTCTAAATCATTAACTATTGTAAACTTTAACAGCAATACTAATGAAGTAAAAGCATGGGCAAACCGTTCACAATTTTCAAGCTTTTTAGACTTAAATATTCCTTACAGTGTATCTGAAGAAGATAATGACATCAATGAACGTTTAATGTCTGATGATATAAGTACTTATTCTAGAGCTCCAAAACCTGGATATACTTTAGAATTTCCTTTAACTGCTTACCCAACTTATGCAGATTACTCATCACAAATGCAGAATTTTGAAACACAACATTCTGATATTGTTGAATTTTTCAGTATTGGAGCAACAGGACAAGGAGATAAAGAAATTCTTTTTGTAAAGATTTCGGATAATGTTTCTACAGATGAAGCAGAACCAAAATTGTTATACACCTCATCGATGCATGGTGATGAAATTGCTGGTTTTCCAATGATGTTAGACTTAATCGACTATTTTATTACGGTATATAAAGACAATTCACATCCTGATCATGCAAGAATTGCTGACTTAGTTAATAATTCTGAAATATGGATTAATCCAAATGCTAATCCAGATGGCACTTATCATTTAAGTGCAAACAACACCTCAGTTGCAAATGCAAGACGTGGAAATGGGAATAATATTGATTTAAATAGAAATTATCCAGATAATATTGCTGGTGCTCACGATGATGGCAATGCATATCAAACAGAAACACTACATTTTATGCAGTTAGCACAAGACAATCATTTTGTTATTTCTGCAAATTTCCATGGAGGCATTGAGCTAGTAAACTACCCTTGGGATAACACTTACGATAGACATCCTGATGATTCATGGTGGGTTTTAACCGCTTCAGAATATAGAGATCATGCTCAAAACGATGGACCTAGTGGTTATATGGACGACCAAAATAATGGTATTACACATGGTGCAGACTGGTACCGCGTATATGGTGGTCGCCAAGATTATATGAATCACGATCATCAATGTAAAGAAATGACTATTGAGTTATCAAATACTAAAAAGCCTTCAGCTAATCAGCTAGATGATTTTTGGAATTACAATAGAGACGCTTTACTCGATTATTTAGTACAAGGTACATATGGTTTTAGAGGATTTATAAAAGATGCCAATACAGGTAATCCGATTGAAGGAGCTACAATTAAAGCTATTGGACATGATGATTTAGGTTCTTGGACCGTATCTGATACACAAGGTGATTATTACAGACCTATATATGCTGGCACATACGACTTAATATTTGAAGCACCATGTTACCAACCTGTAACTTTAAACAATAGAACAATAGCTAATTACGAAAAAAAAGTATTAGCAGATGTTATGTTAACTCCATTAACACCAGCAATTCCAGGAAGTTTAAATGCTACAGACATTGTTTCTGCATCAGCTACACTAAATTGGTCTACTGGATCTGGCTCTAGTTATGATTTAAGATATAGAGAAGTTGGTTCTGGTACTTGGACTGAAGTTACTGATATTAATACAAATTCCTATAGTGTAACAGGTTTAGACCCAAATACAAATTATGAATATGAAGTGCGTTCTAATTGTGATGCTATATCTTCAGCGTATTCTACTACAGATAACTTTACAACTGCCCTTGTTTCTTATTGTGCAGCAACTGGAAACAGAGTACAATACGAATATATTGGAGAAGTAGGATTAAATGGTACTGCAAATAATTCTGTAGGCTCAACAGCATCTGGTTATACTAGCTATAAGGGTATGACAATTTTTAACCCAATTGAAGTAGGAACCTCTAATAATAATATTTCTGTAACAAAACATTGGACAGGGACTAATTATGATGAAGCCGTATCTGTCTGGATAGATTATAATCAGGATGGAACATTTAGTGCTTCAGAGAAAGTATTATCATCTAACTCATCAGAAGTTCAAACAGTTTCGAATACAAACTTTACTGTACCATCAGAAGCAAAACTTGGAGATACAGTTATGCGTGTTATAATGAAATATTATGGCTCAGCAAACCAAACTCAAGATAATCCATGTGAAAGTTTTGACGATGGTGAGGTTGAAGATTATACAGTCAACTTATTTGAGCAAGTTTTAGATATTGACGACCAAAGTTTAGAAAATATAAGCCTTTACCCTAACCCATTTAAAGATGTTATTGACATTAAATTACCATCATCTTTAACTGGAAATACATTAACATTTAACATCTATGATGTATTAGGAAGATCTATTATTACCAACACGTTAGAATTAAATAATCAAACGATACGATTATCTACTTTAGATAATCTTAAGAGTGGAACTTATATTCTAAAAATACACGATTTAACAACAAATCAATCTATTGCAAAACAGATAATTAAGCAATAGTAGGTAACAAATACCACCTAAAGGCTCTATTTAATTAAAAATAGAGCCTTTTTTATTTCACTGAATCACAGATAGTTAGATTTTAATGATGCGTTTCAACGATTATATTTGCACTTAATAGAATATTAGACTATGTTTGACACATAATTTAGTCCCAAACTAAAATTAACCGCTTATGACAACTTTTACCCTAACCTCTAGGAGGTATGCACTGATTGCATGTGCTTTTCTATTTACAGTTTTTTCTTATTCTCAGACAGCAGACTTTAATGTACAACATGTGCAAAATGATGTTGGAAACACTGGAGGAACAAATACAAGTTTTACTGCAGTATCTTCCTTGAATAATGCTATAGCTCTAGCAAATAATAATAGAAAAGTAACCGCAGGTATTAATGGTACTGCTAGCAACTTAGCAGCCGATGATTTATCTGGAGCAAGGGTTCTAACAGGCACTGGTACTTTAAGCTATTATAGAGAATCTGGGTCTTCTAGTTCTAATACGAGATTTAATACCTCAATATGGGAATATATTGGTGCACCAGGCGGAAGTAATGAAATGATTACTATAGGGAGATATGCAGTTTCTTTAGATGGAGCTGCAAATAGTGTAACTGAAATCATATCTGGTATTAGTAATGTAAACGACTGTATTCCATTTATAACTGGTATTTTAACAAATGATGGTACTGCTGGTGCAGATACTGGTACAGCTATCGCCTACTTAGAAAATGCAACGACGTTAAGGGTTGAAAAAGGCTCTAACACAAACAATATCACTGTATATGTAACACTTGTTGAATTTACTGGAAGTAACTGGACCGTATTACATGGTGATTCAGGCAATGTAAGTGCTGATACAGGAAGCATTACAATAAGAAATAACTCTGATGGTACAGGAACAGCTACTGATGTAAGTGCATGGAGCGAAGCTATAATTTTTAGTCATCATAGAGGAGATAACACTGCTAGTGGAGTTAATGAAGCTATTGAAGATAACTGGCCCCAAATGGATCCAGGTTCTAATAATCAAACTGTGGATTGGGCTTTTCAATCTGGTCATTTATCTAACGGTACTAACAGACAATTTGTACATGTATTATCCAATTCAGGTTTGTCTGTAACAAGGTTTTCAGCAAACACATCAAATACAGCAGGTGAATCAACAATTGATATTTCTTCTGCGAGTTTAACTAATACTAGCGAAGCTTTAATCATTGGCTCTTCAACAAGTACTGGTGGCGGAACTGCTTATGCAAGAGGCTGGAGAAATTACTATTTCAATTCTACAACACAAGCGGCACACTGGTCACATAGAAGTGGAAATACCATGTCGCACGAAATACAAATTGTTGATTTAAGTAATTTAACATCCGGATGTCCGTCATGCGGATCCAATCCAGAAATAAATATCACTGGTCTTGGAAACTCAATAGCCAGTGGTGATACTACACCTTCTTTAACCGATGACACAGACTTTGGTAGTGTTAATGTACCTTCTGGCACTAATGCAAATACATTTACAATTGAAAACACTGGTATTAGTAACCTTATATTAACTGATTCATCCCCTTATGTGAGTATAAGTGGTACTAATGCCGCTGATTTCACTCTTACATCAACACCAACTGCTACGATAGGTATGAGTTCTAGCACAACCTTCGATATAACTTTTGATCCTAGTGCAAACGGCGTAAGAACAGCAACAATATCCATTGCTAATGATGATACAGATGAGAACCCATATACTTTTGATATTCAAGGTACTGGTGTTACACCAACTTATTGTACAGTTATTGGTGCCAATGATGGCTTTGAATATATTAGTAATGTAAGCTTAAATACAATAAACAATAACTCTACTGGAGGAACAACTCCTACTGGATATTCAGATTTTACTGGCATATCCACCAACCTAACACAAGGAAGTACACATGCTATCTCAGTAACACCTTTCTGGACTGGAACATTATATAATGAAGGTGTAACAGTATGGATAGATTTTAATCAAGATTATGACTTTAATGACCCTGGAGAACTTGTGTTTCAAGTTGGACCAGACACTGTTTCACCTCAAACTGGAACTATCAACGTACCTTTAGGTGCGACCACTGGTGCTACTCGAATGAGAGTGATGATGGATGATGCTATTGTAGTTACGAACCCATGTAATACTCCAGATTTTGGCGAAGTAGAAGATTATACAATCAACATTATAGCCTCATCACCACTTGCAGAAATTGATGTTACAGGAAACGGTAACTCTATAGTTGATGGTGATACTACACCTACAGTTACTGACGACACAGATTTTGGTTCTACAAATGTTGGTACTCCTGTTGCAAATACATTTACTATACATAATTATGGCGGAACAAATAATTTAAACTTAACAGGTGGATCTCCATTCGTAACTATATCTGGTGCTCACTCAGGAGACTTTTCTGTAACTGCTATTCCAACAACACCAATTGCAGCTGGTGCAAATACAACATTTCAAATTACATTTAATCCATCAGCAGGAGGCTTAAGAACTGCAACACTAACCATTCTTAATGATGATGCTGATGAAAATCCATATAACTTCAATATACAGGGAACAGGTATTGTTCCTACACCAGAAATTAATATTACTGGTAATTCTAATACTATTGCTGATGGAGACACTACACCTACCACAACAGATGACACAGAGTTTGGTGCCATCTCTGTAACTGGTGCAACAGATACAAACACATTTACTATTCAAAATACTGGTACAGCAACATTATCTGTTGGAACAATAACAATAGGTGGAACACATGCAGCTGATTTTACAGTAACGGCTTCACCCGCAGCTTCTGTTGCAGCTTCAGGAAGCACAACTTTCAATATACAATTTGATCCAAGTGTGGCTGGTTTAAGAACTGCCACAGTTAGTATTGTTAATGGTGATAGTGACGAAAACCCATACAACTTTAGTATTCAAGGTTACGGAATTACACCTGGCTCATGTGGAGCAACAGTATCTACTTTCCCTTATGAAGAAAGTTTTGAATCTGGTTTTGGTCTTTGGACACAAGATATTGACGGAGTACAAGATGACTTTGACTGGAGCAGAACAAGTGGCACTACACCTTCAGGAAGCACAGGACCTAATGCTGCACAAGATGGAAGTTTTTATATCTATACGGAAGTTGATGGAAACCAAAACGACACTGCTCAATTAATAAGTCCTTGTTTTGATTTAACTGGTACTGCCAACCCAAGGTTTACATTTTTCTACCATATGTATGCTTCATCGACAGGATACATGGGGAACCTAAATGTTGAGTTAAGTACCGATAACGGACTTACTTACCCTAATACTCTTTTTACACAATCTGATTTAACACACAACTTTACTAATGCTTCTTTCACCCCAATAAGTATAGATCTTAGTAGTTATATTGGTCAAACAGTTAGAATAAGATTAAGAGGTGATACCATTGGTGACAACAGAGGTGATATGGCCATAGATCAGGTTACCATGACAAATAAACCTACTCCAACAGTAGCACCTGGAGGTGTAACATCTAATTTAGCACTTTGGTTAAAGGCAGATGATGGTTTAAGTTATACTGATGGACAAAATGTTACAGCTTGGCAAGATCAAGGTCTTGGTAGTGATGCCAGAGTTCAAGAAAGCGCACAAGCACCTACTTACTATGATAATACGACAAGAAATGTTAACTTTAATCCAGTAATAGAATTTGATAATACTTACACATCATTCTCTGAAGACACTGATTTTTCTCATGATAATACAAGTTCTGAGTTTTTATCTGGAGATTATGGATTTTATACGCAAGAGGTGTTTATTGTTATGATTCCAGATGATACTTCTATTACTAATTCATTCGGATTTATGGATGTCTTTTGTAGTGACGCACATCTAGAAACAGGTGCAGCTGATGCGACTGGAATAGGTTTCGGTGATTATACAGGTAGAATTAATAACGAAATTATTTGTTATGCACATGATTCGTATACCCAATCTGAATCAGGTGATGGTTACGCTGTAGCTGAAATAGGTACAGGATCTAGTTATGATAATGTAGGTATTATTAACACACGAAATAATAGCGCAAATAGCCAACAAGAGTTGTACTACAATGCTAATGATATTGAAACTACTCAAAATGATATTGCTGAGTATATGAATACTAGCGATTCTAGATGGTGGATTGGACGAAGTGAAGGCTGGGAAGCAACATTAAATGCTAGAGTTGCAGAAGTTATTACCTATACTACAAGAAAGACAGATGCTAATTTAACTCAAGAACGTAATAGGATACAATCTTATTTAGGTATTAAATATGGTATTACACTTGGCACAAATGGCACATCACAAGATTATGTAAATAGTGATGGTACAGTTATTTGGGATCAATCTGTAAATAGTGGGTACAACTATGATATTGCAGGTATTGGTAGAGATGATGCTTCAGAATTAAATCAAAAACAATCTAGAAGTGTAAATAACGCTACTGATGGTACAGGTAGAACTCAAGGTGTTCTTTCTATCGGTTTAACGGATATTTATGATACAAACAACCTTAATCAGTCAAGCAACCCTACAACTTTAGGCGATAAAGAATTCTTAATCTGGGGAAATAATGGAACAGATTTAAACTTAGCTGCAACAACTGTTACAGTGAATATGAGTTCTGGTGTAGCACCTGCATTAACGACAGAAGTAACCTTCACTGCGATGCAACGTATTTGGAAAGTTGTTGAATCCGGTGGTGATATCTCTAAAGCAAAAGTGCGTTTACAAGAACAAGCTGTAAGAAACATTACACCTCCTGGAAGTTATTATATGTTTATTTCTAGCACAGGAGTATTCGATCCTACAGCAGATTATAGAGTTATGACTTCTGATGGAAACGGTAATTTAGAAGCAGATTACGATTTTGATGGTACTAAGTATATTACATTTGGTTATGCACCACAAGTTATAGTTGAGCGTTCTGTCTATTTTGATGGAGCTGTAGATTATATAGATATGGAAGACAAGTTAGATTTAGACCCAACTGGTTTTACAATTTCTGCTTGGGTAAAACGTGATGCAGCCGATACAGGTGAAGTTTCTATTTTATCTAAAAGAGATGCGGCTTTTACACAAGGTTATGATCTAAGAATGCGAAACACTAATCAACTTAGAATATACTGGAGAAATGGCAGCAATCAATCTCTTTCTTCTAATACAGTAATTCCTGATGATGAATGGCACCATGTTGCCGCAATATATGATGGCTCATCAGTCTATTTATACATTGATGGAGTATTAGATAATTCTGCTAACAGAACAGCACCTATAGCAACAAACGAATCTTTCTATATTGCTGCAGCTGGTAAAAACACACCTGTTCAGCACTTTCAAGGAAATATTGATGAAGTCCGTGTTTGGGATACAGCACTAACCGAAGACCAATTACGTTTTGTTATGAATCAAGAAATTGAAGACAATTCAGGTCAAGTAATGGGCAAAGAACTGCCATCAACAATAACTAAACACGATATTGATGCAATACCTTGGTCTGATTTAGCAGGTTATTATCCTATGACAGTATATACCTATACAAATACAGAAGATGCTTCTGGTAATGGTAATCAAGGAGCATTAAGAAATTTAAATACTGTTGCTAGACAAACTGCACCTTTACCTTATGAATCTACTCAAAATGGAGATTGGGATACAACTGCAACTTGGACTAACGGAAGCGAACAATATATTCCAGGATCTACATCGATAGTTGATCCTACTGTAACTGTTGATTGGAATATCATTAGAACATCTCATAATGTATCTGTTGATAATTCAAGCTTACCAGCTGCAAATTTAGATAACAGAAAAGTTTTAGGACTATATGTAGATGCAAATGAATTAACTCTAAATGGGAACACAGGTACAAGTGCCGGAAATGGTATAACCGTTTCACATTACATGCGCTTAACAGGAAAATTAGATCTCGAAGGTGAATCACAACTGATTCAATCTGCAAATAGTGATTTAGATGTTATTGGTACTGGTGCGTTAGAACGCGACCAACAAGGTACTGCAGATACGTTTACTTATAATTATTGGTCTGCTCCAGTAGGTGAAACAGATATTGCAAAAAACGATTATCGTTATACTGTACAAGATATTATGTACGATGGTACAAATCCTATTAACTTTTTAACCTCTGGTTATGATGGTGCAGCGACTAACCCAGTAGGTATTGCTGATTATTGGATATGGAAATATGCCAATCAGCCAACTGACGATTATTCAGCATGGCAACATGTAAGACGTACAGGTTCTATTAGTGCAGGTGAAGGCTTCACTATGAAAGGTCCAGGTACAGGTTCTATATTAACAGATCAGAACTATGTATATTTAGGAAAACCAAATAATGGAGATATTAATCTAACTATAAATGCTGGTAACGACTATTTAGTTGGTAACCCTTATGCTTCGGCTATAGATGCTGATATATTTATTGCAGATAATGGTCCAGAATTAGATTATGATCCTGCTACTGACCCAACTCCATTACTTAGTGGTACACTTTATTTCTGGGAACATTGGGGAGGAGCTTCTCATAATTTAGCAGATTACCAAGGTGGTTACGCAACTTATAACTTCTCTGGAGCTGTTGCAGCAGCCTCATACGGAACTAATGATCCAGATGTAGCAACCGGCGGAACTCCAACTAAATTACCTGGACGTTATATTCCTGTAGGGCAAGGTTTCTTTGTTACAGCAGAAAATACTGGTGCTATTAATTTTAATAATGGTCAACGTATCTTCAGAAAAGAAGGAGGTGCTTCTTCAGTATTTATGAGAAATGCTAATGCAACAGCAACTCAAAGTGATTATAACGATGAAGAGATTGATGATAGAATGAAATTTAGAATAGGGTTTAACTCTGTTAATACATTACGTCGTCAATTACTTTTAACTATAGATGAAAGAGCGTCTCTAGATGTTGATTGGGCTTTTGATGCAAAAATGAACGAAAGCCAGATGGACGATATGTACTGGATGATAAATGATGAAGAATATATTATACAAGCTAGTGATGAAGCTGAAGAATCTTCTGTATATCCATTAGGTATTAAAACCGATTCAGATGGTTTAAACACTATTACAATTGATGACTTAGAAAATGTACCAAATGACTTGGAAATCTATGTGCACGACATCACATTAGATCTTTATCATGATTTAAGAGAGAGTGATTACGAAGTATTCTTAAACGCTGGTGAATATCTAGATCGTTTTGAAATCACATTCACAACAAACCATGATTCTCTTGGAGTTGATGATCAAACGATCAATAGTATTGATGTGCTATACTCTAATGATATCGAAAAAATAATACTAATAAACCCTAACCTTATAAACGTAAAATCAATTGAACTATTCAATGTTATAGGACAATCTGTTTATACAATAGAAAATATTTCAGAGAGCGGTTACTCTGAATATGAAGTTAAGAATTTAAGCACTGGAACTTACATTGTTAAGTTATATACTGAAAGCGGTTCAGTAGCGACTAAGAAAGTTTTAGTAAAATAATTTTTTGTCCCAAATCTTAAATCTTAACCAAAAAAAGTCCTGATTTTATCAGGACTTTTTTATTTATAACAACGACTAAATTTATTATAATGCTTCTAATAATTCATTTATCTGAAGCTTTTGTTGCTCACCAGAATCCATATTTTTCAACGTAAAACTTTCAGCTTTTAATTCTTCTTCACCAACCAAAACCACAAAAGGAATTTGTCTTTTATTGGCATAATTCATCTGTTTTTTCATTTTAGAAGCATCTGGATATAGCTCTGCTTTTACTCCAGCTTGTCTAAGCTTCGTTACGGCTTGTAAACAAGCCATAGCTTCTTTCTCACCAAAATTAATAAACAATACTTTGGTAGATTCTGCAATCGTATCTGGGAACAGATTCAATTCTTCTAATACTAAATAGATACGATCTAAACCAAAGCTAATTCCTACTCCACTCATATTCTTTAAGCCAAAGATACTTGTAAGATCATCGTAACGACCTCCTCCTCCAATAGATCCCATTTTCACACCTTCTGGAGCAGATACTTCAAAGATTGCTCCTGTATAATAGTTAAGACCACGAGCTAAAGTCACATCGAGTTGTAACTTGGCTGTTTTTAATTCTAAGTTTGAAATTGCTGTATTTATGAATTCTAATTCTTCAATACCTTTTAATCCAATTTCGGATGTATTTAAAATAGATTTTAAACTCTCTACCTGATTTCCAAAATCTCCTTTCAATGTAAATAAAGGCTGAAGCTTGGTAATACCATCTTCAGAAATACCTTTATTACGCATTTCTTCTTTTACCTTCTCCTCTCCTATTTTGTCTAGCTTATCTAAAGCAACTGTGAAATCAATCAATTTATCTTGTGCTCCAATCACTTCTGCAATACCAGATAAAATTTTACGGTTGTTTATTTTAATGGTAGCACCTTCTAATTTTAAAGTCGAAAACACCGCGTCATATAATTGTACAAATTCTACCTCTTGAAACAAAGATTTAGAACCCACAACATCTGCATCACACTGATAAAACTCTCTAAAACGGCCTTTTTGTGGACGGTCTGCACGCCAAACTGGTTGCATTTGGTAACGTTTAAAGGGGAATTCTATTTCGTTTTGGTGTTGTACTACGTAACGTGCGAAAGGTACTGTGAGGTCGTAACGAAGTGCCTTTTCCGAAATATGATTACCCAAATACTTTGTTCCAATTTCAAAATAAAATTCACCAAAAATTATAACTGACAAGTTGGTTAACCTTTGGTCTTTTTCATCATCATTTTCAACTAATAACTCTAGTAAATAATTTTTACTTATTGTATTATCAATTTTGTTCCATAAGTCATTAGCTAGATTCCTTAAATTAATTATTGATTCATCAAACTTGATCCCTTTGTCTTTTCTTAATATGTCTGGAAGTTCATTAACAAAATTTTCACCAAAAACATTTAAATCAGGCTTAGCTTCGTTTCTTAAATAAAATCTTAAGTTATGTAAAGAAAGTTTAATGGATTTGATCAAATTTTCATTGTATGTTCTTAGAAAATCACCACTATTCAAAATCTTAAAAATCAAACGATCGCCTTCATCACCATATTTTCCCATTAAAGTTTCAGAGTTTTCAAAACTTGGAGTTTCTATGGGCTGAAATCCAAAGACCTTAAATTGTTCCTTAATCGTTTCCATGATATAAGACCGTTTTGCTACTTCTTCTGCATTAAAATCTCTTGTGCCTTTTGGGATACTTGGTTTTTGCGCCATATTATTTCCTGCGAAAGCAGGAATCTCTTTTAGTGAAACTTAATTTGAACTCAACATTCGTCACAAAAATATTATAAATTTTAAAGGCATTGCTAAGATAATTCGATTTTATAGTAACTTTATGCTGTTTAATTAGTCTTATACTTTTAAACAACCCAACTAACAATAGATAAAACTATGTTTTCATTAGCTAAAGAGAATATTAGAATTGCTTTTGGCTCTATTAAAAGTCAATTGCTTAGAACCATCTTAACCGTTTTAATTATCGCAATTGGCATTATGGCTTTGGTTGGGATTCTTAGTGGTGTTTCTGCTCTAGAAAATACACTCTCAAGTAACTTTTCTTCAATGGGAGCCAACACATTTAACATACAGCGTTATGAGTTTAGAGCGCAACGACAAAGCAGTAGAGAGCGTCAAAAAATTAATCCTGTAATTAACTACAGAAACATTAAAGCTTTTGAAGATACCTACGATTATCCATTTACAAAGGTTGGTGTTTCTTTTTACGGAACTGCTTTTGCCGAAGTAAAATACGAAAACAATAAGACCGATCCAGAGGTTGCAGTTATAGGCTCTAATGAAAATTTTATTGAAAACTCTGGTTTAGAAGTTGAAAATGGTCGTTCATTAAATGTTTTTGATATTGAAAATAGTAATGCCGTTTGTGTTATTGGTAGCGATTTGCAAAAAGCTTTATTTCCTGAAGACAACCCAATAGATAAAACCATAAGTGTTAGAGGTTCTAAATTTAAAGTTATTGGTGTCTTAAAAGAAAAAGGATCTACTTTTGGTAATAATCAAGATTTACGAGTGATTATGCCAATTCAAAAGGCACGATCCATCTATACAAATGCAAATATTAATTACAACTTAAGCATCAAAGTAGATAAAAAGGATATGCTCGAAGGTGCACAAGAAGATGCTATTTTAACCTTTAGAAATATAAGAGGATTAAACCCAATTCAAAAAAATGATTTTGGTATTGAGCGTAGTGATGATTTATTAAATCGTGTCGCTCAAAATACGTCTGCTCTTTATATTGCCGCTTGGATTATTAGTATCATCACCATCTTTGGCTCTACCATTGCTTTAATGAATATTATGTTAGTTTCAGTAAGTGAACGAACCAGAGAAATCGGAGTACGTAAAGCTTTAGGTGCTAAAAGTAGAACTATTGCTTTTCAGTTTTTTATGGAAACGGTAATCATTGGTCAGCTTGGTGGAATTCTTGGAATTATCCTCGGAATTTTAATTGGTTGGGGAGTTGCAAAAGGTTTTAAACTCGACTTCTCTACGCCTTGGATTGCTATGATTTGGGCAACAAGTATTGCTTTTATTGTCGCTGTAGTTTCTGGCTTGTATCCTGCGACGAAGGCTGCTAAATTAGATCCTATTGAGTCTTTGCGTTATGAGTAATTAAGTTCTTATAAAAGTAGGAATCTCATTAAAACAATCTACTATTTTTTTATTCATTTTGAATTCACAAATCTGAGATTTCAGTTTCAAATGAGGGATTTGTCATTCTGAACTTGTTTCAGAATCTAATAGGCAAATAGACACTGAAACAAGTTTAGCGAGACAAAACTACAGCTTATTCATAGAAGCCAAGATATTCCTGTCTTCTCAGGAATTTGCTACTGCCCAATAAGCGTCTCAAAATACTGAAACAATTCGCCTTTTGTAATCACAGCACCAGTTTGAATCATTTTAAAGATATCTAAATGCTTATCGTCTGAATACGGTTTGTTAGCATTAAAGAATTCGATATCATCAGATAACAAATTATTCCTTAACCACTCAAACCCTTCTTTGGTAGTAAAATCTATTTCTTCCTTGCTAATTTTTAATGCTATTAAACGCATTTGTTTTTCATTGCACTTAAACAAATGAATTTGTTGTGGCGAAATATGCTCTAGGTATTCAACTTTACTCAAAACACCAAACCATACCAAATCACTAAACACATCGAGTTCTTGCTCTGCAGCTTCAGGTTTATTTGCTTTAATGTCTTGCCACTCATCCGCTGTAATAGACTGCGTAGCTAAAAAGTTGATGAATTCTTGGTGTAATTCTTCGAATTGCTCTTTTGTTAATCTTGTGTATTTCATTCTTACAATACTTTGTCATTCTGAACTTGTTTCAGAATCTATTTGTCTATTTACCAGTTATAATTCACTTCGACTTACTTTGTAAACTACTTTCAATGTAACAGTCATAAATATATAAATGCAATAACTAATTATTAATTGCTCTAAATGCTTCAAACGGTCTGTCTGTAGCAATAATATTTGCTCCAAACGTTTGCCATCTTAGGTAAAGTTCATCTCCTCTTGCTTCGGCTTGCTTATCTAAGTTACCTAGAGTTCCTAGCATACAAACTATATCATTTTCATTTAATCTTTTGTATAACGATGCATTTGATAATCGTGTTCCTGTAAAAGCCAACATATTTTCTGTAGGTATTTTAGCCTTTAGCAAACGATCAAATTCTTCGTGGTTTCTTGCTGAAACTGAAAGCAATAATTCTGGAGCCAAAGTATAAGCAGATTTAGCCTGCTCCACATCATAGGTAATTATGATACTAATATCTTCGGCTTTAGCCTCTCTAACTGTATTAATTACAGTTTCTTGGCTTACACTTCGTTTGATATCTATTGTAAGAATCACGTTATTTGTTTTGCACCATTTTAAAACTTCAGAAAATAATGGGATTTTAAAAGCGGTCTTATTACCATAATCATCCTCTAAATTGAATCGTTTAAGCTCCTTATAAGTTAAATCCTTTACTAAACCACTTCCGTTAGTTGTTCTTTCTATAGAATTATCGTGCATTAAAACTAATTGTCCATCCTTAGTTTGAGCCACATCAACTTCATAAACAGCAGAAATACTATCACTAACATATTGAAGTGTTTCTAGGCAGTTTTCTGGATAGTTTAATAAGCCTTTTCCACCACGATGTACACTAATGTTAGGATAATTAGTTTTTGAATCCTTAAATACTTCAATAAGTTTTGAATTAGATACTACTGTTCTTACATCAATAGTCTTAGATTCTTTACAACCTATGAGACCAAGGATTAGAAGTAATAAAATAAAGCGCTTCATAAAGGTTAGAATCAAAAAAACCGCTTAGAGAACTAAACGGTTTTTTATTATTTTAAAAAAGAGATTAAGCTTCTGCTACAACCTCAAATGATAAATCTACAGTTACTTCTCTGTGTAATCTAATTACAGCATCGTATTTACCTAAACGCTTTACACTACCACCAATTACATTGATGAATTTCTTGTCAATTTCCTGACCTTCTTTTTGTAAAGCAGCTGCTAAATCAATATTGTTAACAGATCCAAAAAGTTTATTTCCAGCACCTACCTTAGAAGCAATCTTTACTTCTAAACCAGCCAATGCTTCAGCAACACTCTTAGCTTCGTCAATTATTTTCTTTTCTTTAAAAGCACGTTGCTTTAAAGTTTCAGCTAATACTTTCTTTGCAGAAGTAGTTGCTAATATCGCTTGTGCGTTTGGAATTAAAAAGTTTCTACCATAACCGTTCTTAACAGATACAATATCGTCTTTAAATCCTAAGTTTTCAACGTCTTGTTTTAATATAAGTTCCATTGTTATGATATTTTATTTTAATAAATCAGCAACATATGGCATTAAAGCTAAATGTCTAGCTCTCTTTACAGCCACAGATACTTTTCTTTGATACTTTAAAGAAGTTCCTGTTAAACGTCTTGGTAGTAATTTACCTTGCTCGTTTACAAATCTTAGTAACCAATCTGCATCTTTATAATCTACGTACTTAATACCAGATTTTTTGAAACGACAGTACTTCTTTTGTTTTGAAGTCTCGATATTTAAAGGAGTAAGATATCTAATTTCTCCGTCCTTTTTTCCTTTTGCTTGTTGTTCTATTGATGACATAATTACGCTTTTGCTTTTGCTTTTACTTTCATTTTTTCTCTTCTTCTCTCAGCCCATGAAATAGCATGTTTGTCTAATTTCACAGTTAAGTAACGCATAAAACGCTCATCACGTCTAAATTCTACCTCTAAAGGTTCAATTGCCTCACCAGCAACAGTATACTCAAATAAGTGATAAAAACCACTTTTTTTGTTTTGGATTGCATAAGCCAGCTTTTTCAAGCCCCAATCTTCTTTGGCTATCATCTTAGCACCTTTAGACACGAGCATATCCTCGTATTTCTTTACTGTCTCCTTTATCTGATCGTCAGATAAAACGGGATTTAAGATGAAAACAGTTTCATAATGATTCATAATAAATTGTTTTGTTTATTGTTAAAACGGCTGCAAAAATAAGCATTAATTCTATTTCTAGCAACGTTTTATTTATGTAATTTTATTTTACTACATATACTATTTGTGGCAACGTTTTTGAATGTGAGATTTTATAGAATTTATGGACTACATATATTGTTAAATATTACACTTTGTCGGTAAAATTTGTTTTTTAACCGAAATTATTGTACTATTGTCGATATCTTAACCTAATAAAATATTAATGTTATGACTTTAAACTGTGTAGTTGTTGATGATTCTGCGATTCAGCGCCTCTCTATAGTAAAGTTAATTGAGAATCATTCCTCACTTAACCTTATTGCAGAGTACAGCAGTGCGTTAGAAACAAAAAACGGTCTTAATACACACAAAGTAGATCTTATCTTTCTAGATATAGAGATGCCTGTATTAAACGGATTTGAACTTTTAGATGTACTCAACAACAAACCCCAAATTATTTTTGTTACCGGTAAAACCGAATATGCTTTTAAAGCATTTAATTACGACGCTACCGATTATCTTCAAAAACCAATCACTAAAGAACGATTTAACACTGCCGTAGAAAAAGCTATTGAGCAGCACAAATTGAAATTAGACTTTAACGAGACTGATGGTGAACACATTTTTGTGAAAAGTAACCTTAAAAAACGTAAAGTATATATTAAGGATATTAAATGGATTGAAGCACTCGGTGACTATGTAAAAGTAGTAACAGAAGAAAATAGCTTAGTAGTATTATCTACTATGAAAGCTTTTGAACAAGAATTGCCAGAAGGTAAATTTTTAAGAATTCACAAATCTTATATTGTGAATTTAGACAAGATAGACCGCTTTAACAGTAAAAATGTTGAAGTAGGTGCTTACGAGATTCCATTGAGTCGAAACAAAAAGACACAATTGGTGGATGCTTTGAATAATATGTAAAAAATATTGCTAATAGCAGAATATCTCAAAGCACATTGAAATAGAAAAATCCCGTTAATAATTAACGGGATTTTTTAGTATTAATAATTATCTACATTCAACACAACTCTGACTGGTCTAAAGTCCTTCACAGCATTAAAACTGTTATCAATTTTAATAATAGCCTCTTTTGTTTTGGCTAAAGATTGATTTTGAGGAATCTTAATTAAAATATTCTTATTGTATAAATTTCTGATTCTTGATACTGGCGGAAATTCTGGACCTAAAACGTTGCTTTTAAAAACTTGTCGTAATGATTTTGCGTACCAATCTGCTGCTAGATTCACACGATTATAATCTTTGTGCTTAAAGGTGATTTTAATTAATCTATAAATTGGTGGGTACTTAAAATTGTAGCGCTCATTCATTTGTTCTTCAAACATTTCTTTATAAGAATTTGTAGAAACTTGCTGTAATATATTATGATGTGGATTATAGGTTTGAATCAATACCTTTCCTCTTAAATCTGTACGACCTGCTCTACCAGAGACCTGAGCCATTAATTGATAACTTCGCTCATGTGCTCTAAAATCCGGAAAGTTGAGTAAATTATCGGCATTCATAATACCAACCAATTTTACATACCTAAAATCTAAACCTTTGGTTAACATTTGTGTTCCGACCAAAATATCAACTTCGCGCTGCTCAAAGCTGGAAATTATCTTTTCAAATCCATATTTACCTCGTGTAGTATCTAAATCCATACGAGCAACTTTCTTTTCAGGAAATAAGATTTTAACCTCCTCCTCTATTTGTTCTGTACCAAAACCTTTTGTGTCTAAAGTAGAGTTTCCACACCCTTGACAACTTTTTAGCATTGCAGAATTATATCCACAATAATGACAGCGTAACTGATCTCTGTATTGATGGTAGGTTAAACTCACATCACAGTTAGGACATTGAGGAGACGTTCCGCAAGTAGTACACTCGATAATTGGTGAAAAGCCTCTTCGGTTTTGGAATAGTATAATTTGAAAACCTTCCTCTAAGGTTTCCGTCATTTCTTGGATGAGTCGGTCACTAAAATGACCTTTCATTCGTTTACGCTTGTACTTATCTGCTAAATCTACCAATTCAATATCTGGCATTAGCACATTGTTATAACGCGTATTTAATTCAACTAAACCATATTTACCTTGACTGGCATTAAAATAGCTTTCTAAACTTGGTGTAGCAGAACCTAAAAGCGTTTTAGCCTCATGCAAATTAGCTAAGACGACTGCAGCATCTCTTGCATGATAACGCGGAGCAGGATCGAATTGCTTGTAAGATTGCTCATGCTCTTCATCTACTATAATTAATCCTAAGTTACTAAAAGGCAATAAAAGAGAAGAACGCGCACCAATGACGACTTGTGCCTTTACAGAATTACTGAGCATATTCTGCCAAACCTCAACACGCTCGTTACCTGAATACCTTGAATGAAATACCGCAACCTTTTCACCAAAATAGTCTTGAAGTCGCTGTACTAGTTGTGTTGTTAAAGCAATTTCTGGCAAAAGATAAAGCACTTGTTTTCCAAGTTCTAATTGTTTCTGAATGAGTTGCACATAGATTTCTGTTTTACCAGAAGAAGTTACTCCATGAAGTAAAGCAACTGATTTACTTTCAAAAGCCGTTTCAATTTCTTCGTACGCTTGTTGCTGAGCTTCGTTTAATATTTTAACGTTTTCATCTCCTTCTCCTTCAAATTGAATTCTGTCTGTCTGGATGTGATATTCATCTAGAATAGCTTTATCAATCAGTATTTTTATAATAGAGGTTGATGCGCCACTACGCTCAGCTAATTCGGAAACTTTTATGGGTTCTTTTATGGAAGCTTCCATAGTGAACAAAGCTAAAATCACTTCGCGTTGTTTTGGTGCCCTACTTAATAGTTCTAATAATTCTTGAAGTTTTTCCTGTGATTTATGATTTTCATGCAGCTTTACATAACGCACTAATTTTGGCGTGTATTTTTCATACAACTCTTCTTGTAAATACAACACCCCTTTTTCTACCAAACCGTTAATTACAGGTAAAACACGTTTTTTATCTAAAATGGAAACCACATCCTGAATCTTAAGTGAAGACTGATGTTGTAAGGCTTCATAAATCAAAAATTCATCATCTTTTAATTCAGAATCATTTATTTTAGTTTTTTCATTTTTAGAAATAATGGTTTCACTTTCTAAAAGAAAAGCATTCGGCATTGCAGCACGCATCACCTCACCTAAACTACACATGTAATATTTAGCAATCCATTCCCAATGCTGTAATTGCGTTTCTGTAACCACAGGCTTTTTATCTAAAATTTGATGGATGGTTTTAGCTTCGTAAGCCGTTGGTGGATTGTTATGGATTTTATATGTTAATGCTGTGTATATCTTGCTCTTACCAAAGGGCACAGCTACGCGTATTCCTGGTTTAAGGAATTTAGCTTCTGCTTCAGTTATATGATACGTAAAGGCCTTTTGAAGCGGAATTGGTAATATGACGTCTATAAAATAAGTCATTTTACAACACGTTTCCAGTATTGTGTTTTATAGAAAAAAGCCACATAACCTCTTACCTGTAGTGTGTCTTTATCGTCTTCATCTAGTTTTAATCTACATTTATATGTTTTACCATTTTCTGGATCCAAAATAGTTCCACCTCCAAATGCATCATCATCTTTAGTTAAACCATCAATAATCATCATAGTTAATATAGGTTTATCCTTTTTATCTCCCTTGCATTTTTCACAAAGTGCATTCTTATTCTTAGTGTTAAGTATTTCTATAATTATTCCATAAATCTTTCCTTCATACTCATATATATCTACAATAGATTTCTCTTCCCTTGTTTTGTCGTCAATAGTTTTCCATTTGCCAAGAATGTTTTGTGATGTTAAAGACATCGTAATCAAAAACAAAAATACAGTTAGAATGTGTTTATTAGTTTTCATTTCGTTTAGATTTCTTTGGATGCTTCCTTAAAAATTGAAGTGACGCATTTAACTCGTAACCTAACAGTAAAATATTAGAGTTGAGCCATAGATATAATAACAATATCAATAACGCTCCAATAGAGCCATAAAGCTTATTGTATTGAGAGAAATTATTAATATATACACCAAATAAGTAGGATGTTAATATAATTAAAAGTGTAGTTAGCAAAGCACCAACAGAAAAGAATCGTGTATGCCTTCCTTCTTTTGTACCAAAATAGTACAAAGTAGCCGTTGCTAAATACACCATAATTACAAAAAACATATACTTAGCAAAAATTATCCAACCTAAACCTGAATCTGTTTCTAGTGCATCTTTTCCTGTTATACCTTCATATATGGGTTGAATAACATAGATCTGAAAATACCCAAATACTGCAACCGTTAATAATACCAAAAATGCTAAAATCAATGCGACACCAAAAGCATATAAATATTGTTGAAACACATTTCGGGTAAGTTGCTCATGGTATGAATATTCAAATCCAGAAAACACAGCACTAACACCATTTGCCATTAATAACATAGATAACAAAAACACAGATGATATTAAGCCAGCTCCACCACTTTCACTTATGTTTTCAAAAATATTTGAGAAGAAAAAATCTGATGTTTGAGGTGGTAAAAATGAATTTAAAAATCCTAAAAATTCAACTTCAAATTTATCTATAGGAATATATGGAATGATAATAATTACAAACAGTAAAAACGGAAAAATTGCTGTAAAAAAGCTGAAAGCAATAGCACTTGCCCTTGTAGTTAAAGCTCCGTTAACAATTCCCATAATATATAGCTCTAGCAAATCGTAGACAGACAAGCCCTCGAATCCTGGTAATCTAATCTTCTTAAAAAAGCGAACAATTAAATTAATGACAGGTATTTTATCTAACTTATCTTCTATAGGCTTGGACATATTTTGGCTTTTAGCTATTTACCTTTGGCTTATAGCTAATTTATAATGAAATATTTGCTACTTTATACTGCTTTTAAGCTAAGATCCATATTATAGACCGAATGCGTCAAAGCTCCAGATGAAATATAATCTACACCACATTCTGCATAATGCCTAACTGTATCTTCATTAATTCCGCCAGAAGATTCTGTTAAACATTGGTCTCCAATAAGCTTTACAGCTTTACGAGTATCTTGGTAATTAAAGTTATCTATTAGAATACGATCGACGCCTCCACAATCTAAAATCTCTTTAATTTCTTCAAGGTTACGAGCTTCTACTATAATTTTTAAATCACGATTAGTATCTTTTAAATATTGCTTGGTAAGATTAATCGCTTTAGCAACTCCTCCCGCAAAATCAATATGGTTATCTTTTAGCATAATCATATCATATAAAGCGAATCTATGATTCTCGCCTCCTCCAATTTTAACAGCCCATTTTTCGAGCGCTCTGATTCCTGGAGTTGTTTTACGAGTGTCTAAAATTTTAGTTCCTGTACCATCTAATAAATCAACAAATTGTCTTGTTTTAGTTGCAATAGCACTCATACGTTGCATAGCATTTAAAACCAATCGTTCTGCCTTAAGAATAGATTGCGAAGCTCCTTCTACATAAAACACTATATCTCCATATTTCACTTTACCTCCATCTTCAATTAAGGTTTCCACTTTCATGTTTGCATCTACATAAGCAAATACTTGTTTAGCAAATTCAATACCAGCAATGATGCCTTCATCCTTTACTAATAATTTTGCTTTTCCTATAGCTGAAGTAGGAATACATGCTAACGAACTATGATCGCCATCTCCTACATCTTCTCTAATGGCATTTGTTATAATTCCATCTATTTCTAGATCAAATTGTTCTTTTGAAATCATTTGTAATCTTATTTGTTGTAAAAATAGGAATTGAAAGATTAAAAATATCAAAAACTAAAAATGAAATAACACCAATTATTAAAAATGATTAATTTTGAATTCAAAACCAGAATCTTTCTGTCATCTCGAGCGTAGTCGAGAGGTAACACAAAAAGGTCTCGACTACGCTCGACCAAACAATAAAATGCAAATTAAACTCATAGCCATAGGCAAAACAGATAATAAATCCTTAATTAGTTTAATTGAAGATTATACTAAACGCTTAGGCTTTTATATAAAGTTTGAATTTGAAATCATACCAGATATAAAAAAAGTAAAGCATTTATCTGAAGCCCAACAAAAAGAAAAAGAAGGCGAATTGATATTAGCAAAAACTCAGAATTCTGACGTGCTAGTTCTGTTAGATGAAAACGGAAAACAACTTAATTCAGTTGAATTCTCTAACTATTTACAAAAACATATGAATTCTGGTATTAAAACTCTAATCTTTGTGATTGGTGGACCTTATGGATTTTCTAATGCTGTTTATAGTAGAGCCAACGGGAAGTTAGGCTTATCGAAAATGACTTTTTCTCATCAAATGGTACGCTTGTTCTTTATAGAGCAATTATATAGAGGATTTACTATTTTAAGAAATGAACCCTATCATCACAGATAAAAATAGTAAACCCTCTAATATAAACGTCGAAACGCTTGATTTTAATGAACTTTATATATCTCTTTTCTTTTTTTAAGCTGACGTGTTAAATCATTAATCGTTTCGCTTACGGCAACCTCATAATTATGCTTATTTGATGTGGCAAAAATACGTGGACCTGGCAAACTCAATTCTATATTACAAATCTTACCTGCTTTATGATCTTTATCATCGTGTTTAAAATAAACTTGAGCCGAAATAAGAAACTCAAACTTATTAGCTAATCTCTCTAATTTATCTTCTGTGAAAGCTGATAATGTTTCACTTACATCTGTATTTACATATTGAAAATTTACCGTCATAATCTATCTTGTTTTAATTATTAATTCCTATATCTAAGGTACAATTTTAAGTGAGTTTTGCAACTGATATTTATCATAATTTTTTGTGTGAAGTCATTTTAATGAGAAAAATAATCTAGTATAAACCATACTCAAAACGATCACATTTTAAGAATACACCATTTAACTATACTATTACATCTAAAGGTTTTGTAGATTTCCAGTTTCCTCTTGTGAAATCAGGAAATTCTTGTGGAGCACCACCATTCGCAACAGATTGTTCACTTAAAGGAGTAACTGCACTCCAAAGACAGCCTTCGTAAACATTTTGATCTAGTGGCAATCCTTTTTGTAAACACTCTACAATGCGATATACCATAATACCATCCATACCTCCATGACCACTTCCTTTAGCAGCTTCATTTAAACGTTTGTATAAGGGATGATCATATTTTTCGTACATAGCCTGTAATTGCTCGCCTTGAACCCAACTATGATGATTTTCAGTAACACCTTCAAAACCACCTTCAAAAGCACCTCTAGTAGGGAAACCAGTTAATATTCCTTTAGTGCCTTGAATTAAGTTGTGACGAGAATAAGGTCTAGGACTTGTTTCATCCCATTGAACCATAATCGTTCTTCCCATATTAGTTTTAATAATAGAGGTGTTTAAATCCCCTCCTTTAAAATCTAATTGATTCCACTTATGATTCTCTGGATAATTTTTTTCTGCATAAAGTTGTCTTCCTATTGCTTGCGTTGAATAAGATACCATACTATTAAACATATCATCTTGTCTCGCGATATTCATGTATTGCGCTACTGGTCCAAGTCCATGTGTTGGATATAAATTACCGTTTCTTTTAGCATAATGATGAGTTCTCCAAGAACCTGTACCACGTTCTTGCTCTTCCATTTGATAACGAAGCTCGTGTAAATAAGCAGCTTCTCCATGTATAATATCTCCTATTACTCCTTGTCTACACATGTTTAAAAACATGAGCTCATCACGACTGTAATTTACATTCTCCATCATCATACAATGCTTTTTAGTACGTTCTGATGTATCAACAATATCCCACATTTCTTGAAGAGTCACAGCCATTGGTACTTCAACAAAAGCGTGTGCACCTTTTTCCATAGAAGTAATTGCCATTGGAGCATGATTATTCCAATTAGTAGCTATAAAAACGACATCTGGTTTCACTTCATCAAGCATTTTTATCCAGAGATTTTCGTCACTATGATATAATTTCACATCATTGTGTCTCTCACCTTTACCAATTTCATTAGCAATATTTTTCCATTTTATAACATTATCCTTGAACAAATCACTAATTGCGACTACTTCAGTACCTGGAAGTTCAGCAAAGAATTTTAAATGATCACCACCTCTAGCGCCTACGCCTATAAATGCAGCACGTACTGTTTCTAATTTAGGAGCTGCAAATCCTCCCATATACTGACTTACTGAAGGTCTACCACTAGTTTCGAATGTACAACTAGGTAACATAGATGCAACAGTAATACCAGCCGCTGACAATGAGGTCTTTTTAAGGAAATTTCTTCTTTTCATAAAGGTGATTTTATTTCTACTAAAATTAAATTTATTTTTTTTTTTTTTTTTACTATTTTTTAAATAGTCAGTCATTTTTAAAATATCTTCTTTACTTGTTAAATCTGGTACATGTTCCTCTAAAGGAATACCAATCATACTTTTTGGGTGCTCCTGAAGCATATTGACTATTACAGAAGGTATTTCCTTTTCATTTCGAATAGGATGCAAAGGGCAATCTTTAAAAAAAGAATAACTCAAAGCTCCATCGAAGGAAAAGATATTCATACTCACTCTAAGCTTACCATTAACATCCTTATAGTCTAAAAGCTTACTCGGATTAGGCTTCTCTACAATATTAATAAGTTGATAATCTTTGTCAAAATGCATTACTGCAAACTTTGAAATACGTTCAATAGGAAACTTTAAATAATCTCTATCGTATGCGATACATGCATTTTTAGAAGAAACAAAACGCAACGATTTAAGTGCATTAATCGAGTATAAATTATCACTATTACAAACAGAAAATCGCCCAACTTTCAGTTCTGGAAATTGCACCATCGTTTGATAAACAGCATCTGCTGTGCCTAACGGTTTTACCCTATCGTCTGGAATATATTGCGTAGCAAATTGAATTTCTAATCTAGAATAATCCTTATAACGTTCTCTAAATAAACCTGAATCCTTTCCGATAATAATGAATACTTTTATATAACCTGCATTATATGCATTAATCAATAGGTAATCTAATAAGGTTCTTCCTGAATCACCTATCTCTATTAATCCTTTAGAACGCTCATTGGCTTGCTGAATTAATTTTTTATCTAATTCAGCATCAACCATGGATTTTTTCATTCGAGATGATGCTCCTCCTGCCAGTATAACTAATCTATTATTCATTTGATTTTATAAAATTTGAGCTCCTCCACTTTCTTTTACTAAAAAGGCATCTTTTGCGCCAGCACTTTTAATAGCATCAATAACATCCAATTCTTTCTCTTTGGAAGTTAAGGCTACAATACAACCTCCTTTACCAGAGCCAACAATCTTTGCGCCATATGCTCCGGCTTTTAATGCTGCATCTATCATAGCATCTATTTTTGAAGTTGTAATTAGTAAATTATCTCTTAATAGTTGATGATGTTGGTTCATTAAATCACCAATATATCTATAATCTAAATTGGATTCTAAAAATGCTTTCTCAGCGTTTTTAGTAATATTATAATTAAGTACAGCAGCTTCAAAAGTAGGTCGTAATTCTTCACTTACAAGAGGTGTAAATTGCTCTAATTCTGAGCTATTTATCGTCGCAATATCAAAATCTGAATATTTAGATTTTACTTGGTTTATAGCTTTCCAAGCATCACCTTTTAAATGCGAAAGTGTACCTAATGTATCTTTACCTTCACCTGAATCACCTATAATCATACCATTTAAAGCATTAGGAAATGTATGAATTGCATCTGTCTTAGTATTCATAAAAATACTATTACCTAAACTTATGGTATATTGATCCATCTTACCACCAGACCCGTTTTGCTCTATCACTTCAACCTCATAAGCAAGTCTCGCAATTAGCATCGGAGAAACTTTTTCATTTATACTAAAAGCCCGAATTAAAAATTGAATCCAAGCTACAGTTAAAGCTGATGAACTTGATAATCCGGAATTAATAGGAATATTCCCTGAAATATGCACATCATACCCTTGGTTTGGTACGTAATTATATCTCGACAACACTATTAGTGACAATCGCAAATAATCTTCAGCAATAACTTCTATTGGCTCGCTTAATTTGATAATATCTTCAGTATTTAAATCGTGTTTAAATATATGAAGTGTGTTATTTTGGTTGGGCATTGCCTCAATAGTAATATACCTATCTATAGCACAAGCAATAATTGGCAACTGCATATAATCTTGATGATCACCAAATAAACAGATTCTTGCTGGTGCTTTAGAAATAATTTTGTTTAACATATAACAGATTTGTGATTAAAATTACAACAAATAAAGACTAAACCTAATTCCTAACATTAACTTATATTTGAATTTAAAATCGAATACATGCAACTCGTTTTCGCAACTAACAATCCTAATAAACTAGAAGAAGTTCAAACTTTAGTTCCTAAGCATATAAAATTGCTAAGTCTGGCAGATATCTTATGTATTGAAGATATTCCTGAAACACAACCAACCATTGAAGGCAATGCCATACAAAAAGCTGAGTATATTAAAACCAAATATGGTTATGACTGTTTTGCAGATGATACAGGTCTAGAGGTAAATGCGTTAAATGGCGAACCTGGTGTTTTTTCTGCTCGTTATGCTGGTCCGCAACGTAATGCTGAAGATAACATGACGAAACTTCTAACTGAGTTAGAACATAAAGACAATAGAAATGCCCAATTTAAAACAGTAATTGCATTATATCTTAATGGCAAACTTAAAACTTTTACTGGAATTTGTAAAGGTGAAATTACAACAGAGAAACATGGTAAAAAAGGTTTTGGCTACGACCCCATTTTTAAAGCTGAAGATTATAATAAAACATTTGCAGAAATTTCACTTGAAGAAAAAAACACAATCGGTCATCGCGGAAAAGCTGTGCAACAATTAATTACATTTCTTAATAACTTATAATATGTCGTTCAAAAAAATCATTACTACAGTTACTGTTTTATTGGTTTTATCTCAAGTTAAAGCACAAGAAAAAGTTATAGAAAAAACACCAATTACAATAGGTGAATCTGTAACACTTCACTCTGAAATTTTAGATGAAAACAGAACTCTAAATATCTATTTACCTCAAGAATACACAGCAGATTCAACAAAGACTTATCCTGTAATTTATTTACTAGATGGTTCTATGGATGAGGATTTTATTCATATTTCTGGATTAGTACAATTTGGTTCATTTTCATGGATTAATATGATTCCAGAAACTATAGTTGTAGGTATTTCTAATATAGATAGAAAGCGAGATTTTACGTTTCCAACAACTATTAAAAAACATAAAACAGAATTTCCGACAACAGGTGGTTCAGAAAAATTCATCAAGTTTATAGAAACTGAATTACAATCATTTATAAATTCAAACTACAATGTTAACGACACCAAAACTATCATTGGTCAATCCCTTGGTGGCTTATTGGCAACTGAAATACTTTATAAAAAACCAGAATTATTCAATAACTACATTATTATAAGTCCTAGTTTGTGGTGGGACAATCAATCTCTATTAAAACTAAAGCCAAAAGCATATACAACAGAAAAGAAAATTTATATCGCTGTTGGCAAAGAAGGAAAAGTGATGGAAAAAGATGCAGAAAATTTATACAAAACTTTAGACACAGATAAAAAAGAGAACACCACCATACATTTTAGCTTTTTTAAAGAATTAGATCATGGAGATACTTTACATTTAGCCGTTTATACTGCTTTTGAGGCGTTGTTCAGATCTAAGAAGAACTAATAAATAGTGTTTTATAAATTTAATTTTGTGTTTTTTCAAAAGCTTTGATATAATTCTTCGCTCGTTTATTTCCAGAATTATACTCTAATGTCTTTTTATAATTAGTATAAGCCTCTAAACTGTCACCATTTAACAAGTATGCTTCTGC
Source organism: Winogradskyella sp. (assembly GCF_016744625.1). Classification (GTDB taxonomy): domain Bacteria; phylum Bacteroidota; class Bacteroidia; order Flavobacteriales; family Flavobacteriaceae; genus Winogradskyella. The sequence goes on along the minus strand of NZ_JADGDZ010000010.1, from coordinate 7,181 downwards.
CATACTATCATAAACATTAGCACTATTAGGATGCAAAGCTGCGTTTAATTTAAGAACACCTATTGCCTTTTCATATTCCTTTTTTCTGATATGTTTATAACCCATGCTATTAAAATCCCATTCATTTATAAATGCACTTGTAGAATCCTGTTTTTTAATTTCTAAATAGCCAGCAAGAGCTTTTTCATAATTACCTTCTTTTAAATGTAGACTCGGTGTTTTATAACCCTCTGGTGCCTTTAAATAATCATATGTGACCTTACCATCATCTTCCTCAGATATTATAGATAAATACCATTTTTTAGTTTCTGGGTGCTCAACAAACCTGAACTTCTTATACATATCTGCAACAAAGAATTCATTCTCTTCTATAGCAACAGGCTCAATTTTTCCACCTCTCCAATTTAAAAAGAGCTTATTATTTTCATAATAAACTTCAATTAAGTCATCTTGATTATAAAGGTAACCTCCTTCAGTTTCTTTCTTAAACGCTTCAGAATATTCTACAGATTTTGAGCAACCAAATATTAATGTCGCGATTAGCAGTAGTAAAAATTTAGTCTTCATTTTGATTGGGTGGATTGGTTAATATATAAGCAAAAAAGTCTCACTATATAAGTGAGACGATTCTTTTAAAATTTTGTTACGCCTAAATTGATTAGATTACAAAATAAATTTGGTATAAGCGATACTCACAATTTTGCTCTACAAAATTGGTTCTTTGCTTATTTAATTCCCATTAATTCTACATCAAACACTAATGTTGCATCTGGTGGAATTACTCCTCCTGCGCCAGCAGCACCATAAGCTAGATTACCAGGTATTACCAAACGTGCTTTATCACCAACATTTAATAAACAAATACCTTCATCCCATCCTGGAATTACTTGTCCTACTCCTACTTGAAAATCTAAAGGCGAATTTCTTTTGTAAGACGAATCAAACACAGTTCCATCTGCTAATTGACCTTTATAATGTACTGATACCATATTTCCCTTTTCAGCTTTCTTTCCGTCACCCTTTTGAATAATCTGGTAACGCAGACCTGATTCAGTTTCATCAAAACCTGCAGCTAATTTATCTAGCTCAGCTCTTGCTGCTTCTCGCTCTGCTGCGACGCGCTTTTCGCGAGATCCTTCAAATACTCTAAAAGCTTCAATTGCATTAAACTTCTCAGCTGTATCACCTACTCTTACGATTTCTAAACTTTCGATGGTATCATCTTGTGCAACAGTATCAACGATATCTAATCCTTCTACAACTTTGCCAAAAACGGTATGCTTACCATCTAACCAATCTGTTGCGATGTGAGTTATAAAAAATTGACTTCCATTAGTACCAGGACCAGCATTTGCCATAGATAATACACCAGGAGCATCATGCTTTAAATCTGGATGAATCTCATCATCGAACTTATAACCAGGATTACCTGTACCTGTTCCTTGAGGACAACCTCCTTGTATCATAAAATCTGGAATCACTCTATGGAATTTTAAGCCATCATAGTAAGGATTTCCTTGTGGTTTAGCTGAATTTTCCATGTTTCCTTCTGCTAAAGCCACAAAATTACCAACTGTTCCTGGAGTCTTTTCAAACTCTAAATTCACTAATATTTCACCTTTCGATGTATTGAATTTTGCGTATAAACCGTCTTGCATTGTTTTGTCTTTTGTTTAAGGCTGCAAAGATAGTCAATGATTTAAGAATTACGAATTTAGATTGAAGATTTGAGAATTGATTTATTAAAGTTAGTTTTGTTGAAATTTAAAATTATGGGATTTTCTTTATCTAAACTTTTTGGTACTAAAACTTCTAAAGAACAATTGCAATCTGGTGATACTATAGAAGCAATTATAGAAGATGTTGAAAACAGACCTTTTGGAATTTCTCTCAACAATGTTCTTTTTGCAGGCCTAAATGAGCTTGGCGGTTATTTCTTTTTTCAAACTGTTATAGTTGGTCAACTTCATGTAAAGTCAAAAGATGGTGCTTTACTTTTATTTAAAGGAGAGAACTTTGAATTGGAACTTAATTCTGATATGCCAGAGTTTGAATCTGAAGGTTCTGATATAAAAGGAAGAAACGTTACCAAAATTGATTTTCAAATTGAAGAAACTGACATCCAAAAATTGGAAAATGCAAAACTTAGTAACATTCTAATAAAAGTTAAAAAGCAGGACATTTTGTTTACTAAATATAATGTTTCTGATGAGGAAGAATAAATTAGAGTGTCAGTTGGGTAAAAACTGAATACTAATTAGCAACTTCACTCATAAACTTAATACGATACAATCGTAATTCATCATCATCGTAATCTCCATCAAACTCTTCAATAGCATCATCAATTTTATCACTTTCAGATTCCATAAAGTACTCATGGATTTCTTCCTGCTGATCTTCATCTAGTATGTCATCAATCCAGTAACTGATATTTAATTTTGTACCAGAAAAAACAATCGATTCCATCTCCTTAATAAAGGCTGGCATTTCCATACCTTTAGAAGATGCTATATCACTTAATGGCAATTTTCTATCTACATTCTGAATGATATACAATTTAATCGCAGAATTTGTCCCTGTTGACTTTACAACCATATCATCTGGTCGCATAATGTCATTTTCTTCAACATAATCAGCTATCAACCCTACAAAATCCTTTCCGTATTTTTTGGCCTTACTTTCTCCTACTCCATGTACATTAGATAATTCCTCTATAGAAATAGGGTATTTTAAAGCCATGTCCTCAAGAGAAGGATCTTGAAAAATAACAAATGGTGGTACTTCAAGTCGCTTAGCATTACGCTTACGCAAGTCCTTAAGCATCTTCATTAATTTTTCATCTGCTACAGCTCCACCTCCTTTTGAGTTGGTAATAATTCCGTCGTTAGATTCTTCATCAAAAACGTGGTCTTCTGCCATTAAAAAAGATTGTGGCTTATCCATAAAGCTTTTACCATTATCACTTAATCGTAAAACACCGTAAGTTTCAATATCCTTCCTTAAATAACCAGCCACAAGAACTTGGCGAATTAATGCCATCCAATACCTCGCTTCCTTAGCCTTACCTACTCCAAAAAACGGCTGTATATCTGTTTTATGTGAAGAAATTAAAGCATTAGAATTACCAATAAGCACCTGCACTAAATCTTTAGATTTGTACTTTTCATTTGTTTTATCGACAGTTTCTAAAAGCGTTTTTACCTCATTTTTAGCTTCAACTTGTTTTTTAGGATGACGAACATTATCGTCCATATCTCCTCCTTCACCAGTAGCATTATCGAATTCTTCACCAAAATAATGAAGAATAAACTTTCGTCTAGATACAGAAGTTTCTGCAAAAGCAACAACTTCTTGCAGTAAAGCATGACCAATTTCTTGTTCTGCTACAGGTTTGCCAGACATAAATTTTTCGAGTTTTTCTATATCTTTATAAGCATAGTATGCCAAACAATGACCTTCACCTCCATCACGCCCAGCTCTACCAGTTTCTTGGTAGTAACTTTCTATACTCTTAGGAATATCGTGATGAATTACAAAACGCACATCTGGTTTATCAATTCCCATTCCGAAGGCAATTGTTGCTACCACAACATCTGTATCTTCCATTAAGAACATATCTTGATGTTTCACTCTAGTCTTAGCATCTAATCCTGCATGATAAGGAACCGCTTTTACTCCATTAACCTGAAGCACTTGCGCCAATTCTTCTACACGTTTACGGCTTAAACAATATACAATGCCAGATTTTCCTTCATTTTGTTTTACAAAACGAATGATATCTGCATCTACATTTTTAGTTTTTGGACGTACTTCGTAATATAAGTTTGGTCTGTTAAAAGAATCTTTAAATGTTACAGCATTGGGCATTCCTAAACTTTTCAAAATGTCTTCCTGTACCTTTGGAGTTGCCGTTGCGGTAAGTCCAACGATAGGAATATCATCACCTATACGTTTAATAATATGCTTAAGATTTCTATATTCTGGTCTAAAATCGTGTCCCCATTCACTAATACAATGTGCCTCATCAACAGCCATAAATGAAATTTTGACTGTTCTTAAAAACTCAACATATTCTTCTTTGGTTAACGATTCTGGTGCGACATATAACAATTTTGTGATACCATTTGTAATGTCATCTTTTACGCGTTTAACTTCCGTTTTATTTAAAGATGAATTTAAAACATGTGCAACACCTTCGTGTTCAGATACAGCTCTAATGGCATCTACCTGATTCTTCATTAACGCAATAAGTGGTGAGACGACAATAGCTGTACCTTCCTTTATTATAGCTGGTAGCTGATAACATAATGATTTCCCTCCTCCAGTTGGCATAATAACAAAAGTGTTATTACCAGCAACTACGTTTTCTATAACCTCTTCTTGAAGACCTTTAAATCCTGAAAAACCAAAGTGTTTTTTTAGTGAAGCGTGTAAGTCAATTTCTGCAATACTCATTAATCCCTATTAGTATTTTATATACATTTGCAATAAGCTTAAAGATAACAATTTCTTTAAATCTAAAAAACTCAATAAATAATAAGTTTTGAACACTAAGCAATCCATCTTAAATACTGCAAAAACCACAATAAAATTAGAGAGTAAAGCTATAGAAAATTTATCAGAATTACTTACTAAAGATTTTGCTAAAGCCGTAGAATTAATTTACGATTCTAAAGGTCGAGTTATTATCACTGGTATAGGCAAAAGTGCCATTATTGCTAATAAAATAGTAGCCACATTAAATTCTACTGGTACTCCATCTGTGTTTATGCATGCCGCAGATGCAATCCATGGAGACCTTGGATTAATTCTTGAAGATGATGTCGTTATTTGTATTTCTAAAAGTGGAAATACACCAGAAATTAAAGTTTTGGTGCCTCTTATTAAGAACGCAAAAAATAAAATGATTGCTATTACAGGTAATATAGATTCCTTTTTAGGTCAACAAGCGGATTATATTTTGAATGCTTTTGTAGAACAAGAAGCTTGTCCCAATAATTTAGCACCAACAACAAGTACAACTGCTCAATTAGTAATGGGAGATGCTTTAGCAGTGTGCTTATTAGAATTACGTGGTTTTTCTAGTAAAGATTTTGCAAAATACCATCCAGGAGGTGCGCTTGGGAAGCGTTTATATATGCGAGTAAGTGATTTATCGTCTCAAAATAAAAAACCTCAGGTAGGTTTAGAAAGTAGTTTAAAAGAAGTCATTGTAGAGATTACCGAAAAAAGGTTAGGTGTTACTGCAGTTGTTGATAATGATAAAATTGCAGGTATTATTACTGATGGAGATTTAAGAAGAATGCTAAGTAAAAGTGATGATATTACGGGTTTAAAAGCTAAGGATATTATGAGTACTAATCCGAGACGTATTGCAGAAGATGCAATGGCTGTAGATGCGAAAGAAGTTATGGAAGAGTTTAATATTACTCAGCTAATTGTAGAACATGATGGCAAATATGTTGGTGTTGTTCATCTTCACGATTTAATAAAAGAAGGTATCATATAATGGCAAACAGAACTATTGATGAGATGTCTTTCTTAGACCATCTTGAAGAATTAAGATGGCATCTCATTAGAGCAACTTTAGGCATTGTAATTGCTGCGACTTTAGCTGGTATTTTTTATAAATTTATTTTTGATGTGATTATTTTTGGTCCAACAAATATGAGTTTCCCAACTTATAAAGGGCTTTGTAAAGTATCACAATTTTTAGGTATGACAGATACCACATTTTGTGCTGAAAAATTTCCGTTTATCATTCAAAACAGAACGGTTGCAGGTCAATTCTCAGCTCATATCTGGACTTCAATTTACGCTGGTTTCATTGTTGCTTTTCCTTATGTATTATATCAGTTATGGAGTTTTATTAGTCCTGGTCTAAAATCTACTGAACGCAATAGCTCAAGAGGGTTTTTATTTATTGCATCATTTTTATTTTTTCTAGGAGTACTTTTTGGATACTATATTGTAACTCCATTGTCGATTAATTTCTTGGCAAACTATCAAATAAGTGAGCAGATTTCTAATGAGTTTGATGTAAGTTCTGTTATTGCAATTGTTCGCTCATCTGCTATCGCATCTGGTTTTGTTTTTGAATTACCAATAATCATATACTTTTTAACTAAAGTTGGATTGGTAACACCTGCGTTTTTGAGAAAATATCGAAAATATGCATTGGTCATTGTATTGATTTTATCAGCAGTAATTACACCACCAGATATTGCGAGTCAGGTTATTGTTGCTATACCTATATTAATATTATATCAAGTAAGTATTTATATTTCGTCTGTTGTTGTAAAAAGACAAAACAAAAAAAATACTAAAGCAGCAAAACGTTAAGCCTAAGTGATTAAACTTTTAATAAAACTATGCTACTACTAATCGAATCTATATGATTTTATTATTTTTAGCGTTCTTACAAAGACTATGAAGTTACGAGCAGAACATTTAATGAAGTCCTACAGTGGACGAAAAGTAGTAAAAGATGTTTCTTTGGAAGTAAACCAAGGAGAAATTGTAGGCTTACTAGGTCCTAATGGAGCTGGTAAAACTACATCCTTTTATATGATTGTTGGAATTATTAAACCAAATGGAGGTAATATCTATTTAGATGATACCGATATTACAAAATATCCAATGTACAAACGTGCTCAAAATGGTATTGGCTATTTAGCACAAGAAGCTTCAGTTTTTAGGAAGTTGAGTATTGAGGATAATATTCTTAGTGTATTACAGCTTACAAAATTGAATAAGAAAGAGCAGCACGAAAAAATGGAGTCGCTTATTGAAGAATTTGGTTTAGGCCACATTAGAAAAAGTCGTGGTGACTTATTATCTGGTGGTGAACGTCGAAGAACTGAAATTGCAAGAGCTTTAGCTACTGATCCAAATTTTATTTTATTAGATGAACCTTTTGCAGGTGTAGATCCTGTTGCTGTAGAAGATATTCAGCGTATTATTGCTAAACTAACTAAAAAGAACATTGGTATTTTAATTACCGATCATAACGTACAAGAAACACTTGCTATTACCGATAGAACTTATCTTATGTTTGAAGGCGGTATCTTAAAAGCTGGTATTCCTGAAGAACTAGCTAGTGATGAAATGGTACGTAAAGTATATCTCGGACAAAACTTCGAATTGCGCAAAACCAAAATTGATTTTTAATAATTTCAGGG